>JAFIHP010000409.1 GCA_017849335.1 Actinomycetales bacterium
GCCGAGCTCCAGCACCGGGCGCGGGGGAGTGGTGAACACGCGCGGCCCGGCCCCGGGGAGTTCGCCGCGCAGGAGGGCGGCGCACGCGCGCAGGCCCGTGTCGCGCCGGCCGATGGGCATGTCGACGCCGACGACCGCACCCGGCAGGAGGAGTTCAGTGACGTCGTCGACCACGGCGAACCGCCACGTGATCGCCGAGCCGTCGTCGACCGCGGCGACCCATCCGCCGGGGCATCCGTCGACGCCGACGGCGACAGGGAGTCCGCCGGCGGTCAACCGGTCTGGGCGGAGGCGTCGAAGGCCGACAGCACCTCGGACCACTCGTGGGGTGCGCGGCTACCGAACAACGCGACCGCCTCGTCGTAAAGCACGGCTAGCGCCGCGTGGTTGCCGGCTTCCGCAGCGGCGTCGACGCGGTCGTGCCAGTCCGCGAGCTCCCGGTCGGTCGGCACCCGTCCAGTATGCGCCGCCGCGGCCCGTTCGCCTACGCATCGGTGCCCGGCTCCCGCGTCCCGATCGACGCATGATCGAATCTCGGCATGTCTGAGACGACGATCGCCGACTTCTGGTTCGACCCCCGCTGCCCGTGGGCATGGATGACCTCGCGCTGGATGCTCGAGGTCGAGCAGGTCCGCGACGTCACGGTGCGCTGGCACGTGATGTCCCTGGCCGTCCTCAACGAGGGGCGGGACCTGCCCGAGGAGTACCAGGAGTTCATGACGACCGCGTGGCAGCCCGTGCGGGCGGTCATCGCGGCGCAGCAGCGATCCGGTGACGACGTCGTCCTGCCGCTGTACACCGCGCTCGGCACGCGGTTCCACCTCGGGCAGCGCGACGATGTCGACACGGTCGTCCGCGAGGCGCTCGCGGAGGTCGGCCTCCCGGAGGAGCTGGCCGACCTCGCCCTCACGGACGAGGTCGACGAGGCGCTGCGGGCCAGCCACGCCGAGGGGATCTCGCTCGTGGGCCAGGACGTGGGGACGCCGGTGATCGCCGTGCCCGGTCCGGACGGCGGACGGATCGCGTTCTTCGGGCCGGTCGTGACGCCGGCGCCGAAGGGCGACGCGGCCGGTCGGCTGTGGGACGGCACGCTCCTGGTGGCCGGGACGCCGGGGTTCTACGAGGTCAAGCGGACCCGCGACATCGGTCCGATCTTCGACTGACGCCGTGCCCGAGGGCAATGTCGTCCATCACCTCGCGCGCCGGCTGCGGCGGGCGTTCGCCCGCACCGTGGTGCGGGTCGACAGTCCGCAGGGACGGTTCGCCGACGGGGCTGCCCTCGTCGACGGCCGCCTGGTCCGGAAGATCGAGGCCCACGGCAAGCACCTGTTCGTCGGCTTCGAGGGCGGCCGGTGGATCCACGTCCATCTCGGCCTGTTCGGCAAGTGGGCCTTCGGCGAGGGTCCGCGGCCGGAGCCGGTGGGCCTGGTGCGCCTGCGGCTGTGGAACGACGACTCCTGGGCCGAGCTGCGCGGTCCGACCGTGTGCGAGGTGCTGGACGACGCCGGGATGCGTGCCGCCCTGTCGCGCATCGGCCCTGACCCCATCCGCCCCCGGGCGGACCCTGCGCCGGCATGGGAGCGGGTCCGTCGCAGCGCCACGCCGATCGGTGCGCTCCTGCTGGACCAGACGGTGGTCTCCGGCGTCGGCAACATCTACCGGGCGGAGGTCCTGTTCCGGCACAACGTGTCGCCGTACCGGCCCGGGCGGGACATGCGCCCGGACGAGCTCGACGCGATCTGGGCCGACCTGGTCATGCTGATGCGAGCGGGCACGCGGCGGGCCCGGATCGACACTGTCCGGGACGAGCACCTTCCGCACGTGATGGGCCGGGCGCCGCGCGAGGACCGGCACGGCGGCGAGGTGTACGTCTACCGTCGCGCGGGCCAGCCGTGCCTGGTGTGCGGCACGCAGGTGCAGATGGCGGACCTCAACGGCCGCAACCTCTACTGGTGCCCGGCCTGCCAGTCGGCCTAGGCGCCGGGCGTAGCCGCCGGCGTGACCGCGGGGACGCGGGGGTGCCGGATGCCGGGGTGGTCAGCCGGGAGGGATCGCTTGATGATCCACCAGGACGAGACGACGGCGACGAGCGTCAGGGCGTAGAAGAACGCCCCGGAGGCCGCGAGCGCCCACAGCTGGTTGCCGTCGATGAAGAACGCGAGCAGCACCGCGCGCAGCGCGTTGAGCACCGCCCACGGCCAGGACGCCAGCCGGTACGCCCGCATGAGGTCGGGGTCCTTGCGCCAGCGGGTCCGGCTGCCGGCGAGGGCGCCGAGGATCACGCCGATCAACGGCCAGCCGATCAGGTTCGCCACGACGAACGCGAGCGCGGATGCGGCGTTCAGCAGCACCCGCGGCCAGAAGAAGTCCGCCGCGCTGCCCGTGCGGCTGGCGATGTACCCGCTGACCAGGACGAGCAGGATCGACCCGACAGCGCGGGCCGGGTGCGTCCGTTCGACGAGCCGCCAGATCGTGAACGCCAACGCGAGGGCGACGGCCGAGCCGATCGCCCAGGCGAGCGCCCGGCTGCCGGTGCCGCCGAGCGCGAGGTAGACCGTGATGAACACCAGCGGCGGGAGGACGGTCTCCAGCGCCCCGCGGACGCCGCCGAGCAGCGTCACGAAGGGGTGGGGGACCGTCTCCGCAAGCTCGTGGTCTGCCGCCTCGCGAGCGAGGTCGCGGGCCTCGGCACTGTCCGTCACGCGGCCAGGCTACCGGCTCGTCGCCACTCAACAAAGGTAACCCTTACTTGCTCCGGTCGTGGCCCCGTCGCGGCAGGATGGGCGCCGTGCCGAACCCCGCTCCGTCGTACGACGTCGACCGCATCCGCGCCCGCATCCCGGCGCTCGCCGGGGGAACCGCGTTCTTCGACGGTCCCGGTGGCACGCAGACGCCGGACCTCGTGGCCCAGGCGGTCGCCGACGCGCTGACGCATCCGCTGTCGAACCGCGGCCGGACGACCGCGGCGGAGCGCAACGCCGACGACATCGTCGCGCAGGCGCGTGCCGCGGGAGCCGACCTGCTCGGAGCCGAGCCCGCGGGGATCGTGTTCGGCCGCAGTGCGACCGAGCTCACCTTCTCCGTCGCCCGGACCCTCGCCCGCGACTGGGGCCCCGGCGACGAGGTCGTCGTGACCCGGCTGGACCACGACGCGAACGTGCGGCCGTGGGTGACGTACGCGGAGCGCACCGGCGCGACCGTGCGATGGGCCGAGTTCGATCCCGCGACCGGGGCGCTCGCGCCCGACGACGTGCTGCGCCACGTCACGGACGCGACGCGCGTCGTGGCGGTCACGGGGGCGTCGAACCTGATCGGCACCCGACCCGACGTCGCCGCGATCGGTGCGGACCTGGCCTCGAGCGACGCGCTGCTGTACGTCGACGGCGTGCACCTGACCGCCCACACGCCGGTCGACGTGGTCGCGCTCGGCGTCGACTTCTACGTCTGCAGCCCCTACAAGTTCCTCGGTCCGCACCTGGGGATGCTGGCGGCCTCGCCGGCGCTCCTGGAGACGCTGCGACCGGACAAGCTGCGCCCGGCGACCGACGTCGTCCCGGAGCGGTTCGAGCTCGGGACACTGCCGTACGAGCTCCTCGCTGGGGTCACGGCGGCGATCGATGTGCTCGCCGATCTGGTGCCCGGCGACGAGGGTTCGCTGTCGCGGCGCGAGCGCATCGTCCGGTCGATGTCCGTGCTGGAGTCCTACGAGGACGGCCTGCGCGATCGGCTGCGCGCCGGCCTCGAGCAGATCGAGGGGCTGCGCCTGTTCGGCCACGCGCCCCGGCGGACCCCGACCGAGCTGTTCGAGCTGGAGGCCGTCGCGTCGTCGGACGTGCACGCGGCGCTCGCGGCCCGCGGGGTGAACGCGCCCGCGGGCTCGTTCTACGCCATCGAGGCCGCCGACTGGCTCGGTCTGGGGGCCCCGGGAGCCGTGCGGGCGGGGATGGCGCCGTACACCAACGTGGACGACGTCGACCGCTTGATCGACGGGATCCGCGAGATCGCCGCGGCGTCCCGCTAGGACCGCTCGGAGCGGGCCCACTCCGCGTGCTCGCGCTCGGCCCACCACGCGGGGACGCGTCCGGTCCGCATCCCCGCCCGGGCGACGGGGTCGTTGGCCGCCATGTAGACGTGGCCCAGGACGACGACGAGCATCAGCAGGGCCAGCCAGTCGTGCACGAAGGTCGCCCCGGTGCGGACCTGGTCGGCGAAATGGCTGCTGAAGAACATCACCGCGCCGGTGCCGAGCATGACGAGGATCGCGCCGAGGCTGAACGCGGCGTTGAGCTTCTGCCCCGCATTGAACTTGCCGACCGGGATCCGGCCGGAGCGGCGGTCGCTGCTGCGCAGCCACTGCCAGTCCTGAGGCCGGAACCGGTTGAGACGCCCGGCGTCGGAGCGGAACGCACGCGAGGCGACGGCGAGGGCCAGC
>JAFIHP010000410.1 GCA_017849335.1 Actinomycetales bacterium
AGGGGCTCATCCACGAGATCGGCCTCGAGCGCGGCGCGTACGAAGACGACGACGCGGAAGCACCCGTCCCACTCCTCGACCCCGTCCGGATCGTGCAGCAGCACGAAGCGACCGGTCGCCGGCTCGGCCTCGGGGTCGGCCACATCCGCGGTGAGCGCCACGGCCGACGGGGCCAGCCGCTGAGGCGCGGGTGCCTCATCGACCTCGAACTCCGGTCGGGGAGAGGCGCCCTTCACCTGCGCCAGCGCCCGTTCGAAGGCACCGCTGTCGGTGACGATGCTGCGCACGACGCCAGGCTAGGCGGCGTCGGGCGCCCGCCCGGCTCGCCGCGCCGGAGGCCCGCACCGCCGCCGCCTAGGGTGGGCGGCGTGGGGGCTCTGCTGGCGCTGCTGAGCAGCCTGTCGTGGGGCACCTCCGACTTCCTCGGGGGCCTGATGAGCCGCCGGTTGCCGGCCGTCGCCGTCTACGGACTGTCCCAGGCGGCCGGGTTGGTCGCGCTCTCCGTCACCGTGACGGTCAGCGGCGCATGGGCGTTCGATGCGAGCGCGTGGGGCTGGGGCGTGGTCTCCGGCCTCCTGGGGCTGGGATCGATGCTCGCGTTCTACTCGGCGCTGGCCATGGGCCGCATGGGGATCGTCGCGCCGCTGGTGTCCTTGTCCGTCGTCGTCCCCGTGCTGGTGGGGATGCTGCGGGGCGAGGCGCCGACGACCCCGCAGGTCGCGGGCATCGTCGTCGCCGTCATCGGCATCGTCCTGGCGTCCGGGCCGGAGCTGACCGGGGCGGAGTCGACCCGGCCCTTGCTCCTGGCGGGCATCGCCGCCCTGGGCTTCGGCGTCATGTACGTGACGATGGCAGCCGGCAGCGAGCACCAGCCGCTCCTGCTGACGACCTCGATGCGGGTCACGACGGTGCTGACGCTCGGCGTGGTCGCGCTCGTCGTTCGCAGTCTTGGGGGAGCGCGTCGCCGCGACGCCGCACCGCTCGTGGCGATCGGCGTCCTGGACGCGTCGGCGAACCTCGCGTACGGAGTGTCCACGACCATGGGGCTGCTGGCGACGACGTCCGTGCTTGCGTCCCTCTACCCGGTCGTCACGGTCGTGCTTGCCGGCGTGTTCCTTCGTGAACGGCTGCGCGCCGTGCAGTACGCCGGGGTGGCGGCGGTCCTGGCGGGCGTCGTACTGATCGGGCTCGCCTGACCGCCTCGACCCAGGGGGTGGGGCGAGTTGCCACTGATCATGCCGAAGCGATGTCGGTCCGGCATCCGGCCAGGCGGATCGGTGCGGACCTGGCTCCAAGCGTTGCCGCGACAACAGCTGCTGGCGTCCGTCACAGCGCCAGCGACCGCCGCGGAGATGTTGCCCATTTCCCGAGGCCCGCGTGGATCAGCGCCCCGGAGCTCGGGCAGTGTCGAGGCGGGACACGGAACCCTCCTGTCCCCAAGCCGGGTCTCGACCGCTCCACGCCAGGACAGGACGTTGTCAACGGAAGTCCTCACCTTCACGGACTCAGCCGGTTTCGCCACACGGCCCGTTCGACCGAAGGCCCTCGGCGGCGCACCTTGGACTCGGGCGCGGAACGGCCGGCCACGCCTGGACCGCACTATGCTCGGCGTGCCTGGCCCGATGTGCTTGCGGGTGCGCTCAAGGGAGAGTCGGCCATTTCACGTTCCGTCCACCCCACGATCTACGACGTGGCGGCGCGCGCGGGCGTCAGCATCGCCACGGTCTCGAAGACTCTGAACACCCCGACTCGGGTAGCGCCTTCGACCCGCGAGCGTGTCCTGGACGCCGTGCACGAGTTGGACTACGTCCCGAAGGAGGTCGCCACTACTCGGGCGCGTCGGGGGACCGGGCGAGTCGGGGTCTTCGCGCCGTTCTCGGCGCACCCGTCGTTCGGCGATCGGCTCAACGGCGTCCTCGGCGTCATGTCGGGGCCGCGGCACGAGGTCGTCGTCTTCGACGTGCGATCCGCCGAGGAGTCGGCGGACGTGCTGGAGAGCCTGCCAGCACTGCGCTCCCTGGACGGGCTCATCCTCATGTCCGTTCCGTTCGGCAAGAGGGTGGCATCGGCCATGCGGCGCGGCCGGCTGCCGGTCGTCCTCGTCGACCTGGTCCGCAGCGACTTCCCGACGGTCCTCGTCGACGACCTCCAGGGCGGTGCGCTCGCCGCCGTGACGCTGCGTGAGGCGGGCAAGTCGCGCCTGGCGTACGTCGGCCACCGGCAGCTCATCGATGACTTCGACTCTCCGTCGCGGCGTCGGCAGGCCGGTTTCGAGGAGGAGATCACTCGGGGCGGGCTCGGGATCTTGCCGCCGGTCATGACCCTGCTGGTGAGTAACGACTTCACCGAAGCCTCGGCCGCCGCCGAGGAGCTCCTGCGCGCCGATGGGCGACCGGATGGTGTCTTCGCCCACACCGACGAGCTGGCCGCGGCCGTGTGGGCAGCCGCTGACCGGGTCGGGCTCCGCGTGCCGGAGGACCTGGCCATCGTCGGGTTCGATGACGGAGTCATCGCACAGGCGCTGGGGCTGACCACTATCCGTCAGCCCCTGCGCGAGACCGGTCAGTGGGCAGCGCAGTCGATGCGCGAGATGATCGCCGACCCAGGGCTAGTCGTGCCGTCCCTCACCTTGTCCGTGTCACTCATCCGGCGTCGCTCGGCCTGACCAGCCCGCGTCGAACGGTCGCTCGCGACGATTCTGCGAATGATCCTGCATCCCGACCCCGCCGGGAGTACGGTGCGTCCGCGGTGAAAAAAGTGCTTTTCGAAATGAACTTTTACTCCCAAGTCCGAAGGTGAAGGAGAAGATGCAGTGAGGCGAACACTAGTTCTCGCAGGGGCGTCAGCCGCCCTGCTGGCTCTCGCCGGTTGCAGCTCGGGAACGGCGGCGGAGACCGAGACGACGACGGCGGCCGAGTCCGCTGCGGCAAGCCAGGCCGCCGCATCGTCGGACGCGCTCGTGGCCGCCGCGACGGAGGCGGCACGCAGGATCGTCGGCAACCAGGAGCTGTCCGGCAGCGTGACGATCCTCGGGGCGCTCGGCGGCGACCAGCTCGACCAGTTCATGGCGGCCTTCAAGCCCTTCGAGGACGCCTCCGGCGTGAAGGTCGAGTACGAGGGCACGCGAGACATGCTCTCGGTGCTTCAGACGCGGGTGCAGGGCGGAAACCCGCCGGATCTCGTGTCGAACCCGAGCATCGGCCAGATGAAGCAGCTCATGGCGTCCGGTGACCTGATCGCGCTCGACGACGTCCTCGATATGGAGACCGTGCGGAAGGACTACGACAGCGGGCTGCTGGATCTCGGCACCCACGACGGGAAGCTCTACGGGATCATGGAGACCGCGGCGCTGAAGGGCTTGGTCTACTACGACCCGGAGACCTACAAGGGGCCGGCGGCGCCGAAGAGCTGGACCGAGCTGAACGACTGGGCCAAGCAGTTCGCCGCGAGCGGGACGACCCCGTGGTGCGTGGGCATCGAGAGCGGCGCGGCGAGCGGCTGGCTGGCAACCGACTGGATCGAGCAGTTCGTGCTCACGAACTACGGCACGCAGACGTGGGACGCGTGGGCCAGTGGCGACCTGCCCTGGACGTCGCCGGAGATCAAGTCGGCGTTCGAGGCTTTCGGTGCAATCGCGACCGACCCGGCCATGGTCAACGGCGGTCCGACGGCGGTCGTCAGCACCGATTTCATCCAGGGCTCCCTGCCGCTGTGGGCCGACCCGGCGCGCTGCGCGCTCACATTGCAGGCCGACTGGCTAGGCACCACGGTCGTCGCGCAGGTGCCGGGCACGGCGGAGGGGAAGGACGTCGACTTCTTCCTCTTCCCGCCGGTGACCGAGGCGAACGCCGGGCTCGTCGAGACCGCCGGCGAGATGGTCGGCGCCTTCCACGACACCCCCGAGGTGCGGGCGATGCTCCAGTACCTGGTCACGCCCGAGAGCCAAGCGCTGCTCGCGTCGTCGGGATCGTGGCTCGCGCCGAACCGGTCCGTGCCTACGGCCGCCTACCCGACGCCGGCGCGGCAGAAGGCCGCCGAGATCCTCAGCGGCGCGACCGGGGTGCGGTTCGACGCATCGGACCTGATGCCGCAGGCCGTGAACGAGGCCTTTTGGGACGCGACCCTGACGTACCTCGGGGATCCCAGCAAGCTCGACG
>JAFIHP010000411.1 GCA_017849335.1 Actinomycetales bacterium
CGACGTCGTGCGCTCGGTTGCGCGCGGCGCGACGTGCCCGCCGCTGCCGTTCGATCGTCCTGGCGGCGCGACCCTGCTGACGGTCGAGAGCTGGCGCGGGGTCGAGCGCGTGGTGGAGATCCTCACGAAGGAGATACGCACCACGATGCAGCTCGTCGGCGCCCGATCGGTCGCCGAGCTCCGCGACACCGAGGTGCGCCTACGTCCTGTGTGACCGGCGTCCGGCCCGGCTACGCGGGCGACCGCCCCCCGACGAGTGTCAGGTCGTCAGGGGCCGGACCCGGACGCCCGCCGGCACCCGAGCGGTGCGGACGAGGTCGTCCGCACCACCCGTCGGTGCCGTCGGCTCACTCGTCGTTCTCGGTCGGCGTGTCGACCGTCGTGGCGTCCGGGCCGTCCGCGAGCAGCAGGTAGAGCGCCCGCCGGGTGTCGGCCAGCAGCTCGGCCGCCTTGTGCACCTGGGCTGCCGTTCCGGTCATGCCGACCTGACGGGTGGCGGAGTGCACCTGCATCAGCAGGCCGCGCAGATCCGGCCGGTCGCTTGCGTCGTCCGAGCCGAACGGGTCGGCCCAGCCGTCGCGGTTGGCGGCGACGTACTCGCGTCCGGCGTCGGTCAGCTCGACGACCTTGCGGCCGCCGTCGGCGCGCGCCTCGACCAGTCCTTCGTCCTCGAGCAGGCTGATGGCGGGGTAGATCGCCCCCGGGCTGGGCGTCCAGCGCCCGCCGGTGCGGTCGGCGATCGCCTGCATGAGCTGGTAGCCGTGCATCGGCTCGGTCTCCAGCAACAGCAGGATCGCGGCGCGGACGTCACCGCGCGGGGCTCGGCCCCGGCCGCGACCCATGCCGCGCGGTCCGCGGCCACCGGGTCCGCGTCCCATGCGGGGGTGCTGGTGGCGGCGGCCGAAGGGGGATGACTCCGGGTCCAGCGGTCCGGCGAAGCCGGGGCCGAACGGGGGTCGCATCGTGTTCTGCGAACGCATTGTGCGCTCCTTTCGTCGTTACGAACACGGTAACGATATATCGAGACACGTCGCGATGCAAGTTCGCGGTCAGGAACGCCGTGCGATTCGTTGCGCGGGGTGCTGGCAGGGTGTGGCCGGCACGCCGTTCGCCGAGCACGAGGAGCCGCTCATGTCGTCGCAGTCCGTCAACCCCCGTACCGGCGAGGCGTTCGGTCCCGTGATCCCCGACACCGATCGGGCAGCCCTCGACCGGATCGTCGATGCGGCGGCAGCGGCGGCGGCGCCATGGGCGGCCCTCTCGCCGGGGGCCCGGGCGGAGGCGCTGGACGCGGTGGCGGACGCGCTGGACGCGGACGCGGAGCGACTCGCCGAGATCGCGGACGCCGAGACCGGCCTCGGTTTGCCGCGACTGACCGGAGAGGTCGCGCGCACCACCTTCCAGCTGCGCATGTTCGCGACGGCGCTGCGATCCGACGAGCTCGACGGCGTCGTCGTCGACCCGGCCGTCTTCGATGACCCGCCCGCCGGTCACGCCGACCTGCGGCAGGTGCTCGTGCCCCTCGGTCCGGTCGCGGTGTACGGGGCGAGCAACTTCCCCTTCGCGTTCAGCGTCCTCGGCGGGGACACGGCGTCGGCGCTCGCCGCCGGCTGCCCGGTGGTCGCGAAGGCCCACCCGTCGCATCCGCAGACGAGCCAGGCGGTCGCGGACCTGGCGGTCGGTGCGCTCGCGTCCGTCGGCGCGCCCGCAGGGACGCTCGCGCTCGTCCACGGGTTCGAGGCGGGCGTCGCGTTGATCGAGCATCCGGCGATCGAGGCCGGAGCGTTCACCGGATCGACGACCGCGGGTCGGGCGTTGTTCGATCTGGCCGCCGGCCGTCCGCGCCCGATCCCGTTCTACGGGGAGCTGGGCAGCGTCAACCCGGTCGTGGTCCTCGCCGGCGCCGCCGATCGACCGTCGCTCGCAGCCGACTATCTCGCGTCGCTGACGCTGGGAGCGGGCCAGTTCTGCACGAACCCGAGTCTGCTTCTGGTCCCGGCCGGATCCTCGCTCGTGGAGCGCGTGGAGGACCTGGTGGCGTCGCTCCCGGCCGGCACCCTCCTCAACGGCAACGTCGCCGCGCTGCTGGACCGCAACCGGGGGCTGCTGGAGGGGCTGCCGGGCGTGCGTCGGTTCCGGTCGGACGCGCCGGTTGGTGACGGGTTCCTCGCTGCGCCGGAGGTGCTCGTCACCGATGCGGCCAACGCGATCGCGCACCCGGAGCTGCTCCGCGTCGAGTGCTTCGGCCCCGTCGGCGTCGTCGTCGAGTACGGCTCGGTGGGGGAGGTGCTCGAGGTGCTGGAGACGCTCCAGGGTGCCCTCGTCGGGACCATCCACGCCGAGGTGGCGGACGAGGGCGTCGACCAGGTAGTCGCGGCGCTCGTGCGGCGCTGCGGGCGCCTGGTATGGAACGGCTGGCCGACCGGCGTCGCGGTGACGGCCGGTCAGCACCATGCCGGTCCTTACCCGGCGTCGACCAGCTCGCTGCACACGTCGGTCGGGACGGCGGCCGCCCGCCGCTTCCAGCGGCCCGTCGCCTTCCAGGGGTTCCCGACGGAGCTGCTCCCGGAGCCGTTGCGCGACTGACCGCGGCCCGCGCCTACTCGTTGAGCGGTGAGATGTGGCCCGCTCCCGGCGCGCGGACCGGGCCGCATGTCACCACTCAACGAGGTGGGCGACGCGCTTCTAGGACGTCACGATCTGCGCGCCGGCCGCCTGCAGGTCTCCGATTCCCCCGGAGAGGTTGTAGACGTTGGTGAATCCTGCCTGCGCCATCTGGTCGGTGGCCATCGCCGAACGTCGGCCGCTGTGGCAGTAGACGGCGTATGTCCCGGCCTTGTCGAGCGTCGCGAGCTGCTCGGCGAAGTCCGGGCTCTCCACGTCGACGTTGACGGCCCCGTCGACGTGGCCGGCCGCGTACTCCGCCGGGGGGCGGACGTCGGTGACGGTCCCGCCCGGCCGGGCGGCGGCCGTAAGGAACGCAGCCGGGTCGACGGTCTGGACGGCTGACGCGCTCGATCCGCATGCCGACAGGGCGAGGGCGACGACGGCCAGGACGAGGGCGACGAGGGGCAGTCGCGAGGATCGGCGGTTCGAGGACGTCTGGACGGGGTGCGTCTTCAGCATGCGACGACTATACCCCGGGGGGTATGGTGTCGGCATGGGGAGATGGAGGTCGATCCGGTCCTGGGACCGGCGCCGGTGGGGTGCGGCCGCCGTCGGGGCGATCGCGGTCGGCCTGATGGTCGCCGTCCCGACCGCCGTGATCCCGACACCGGTCTTCGGCCGAGCGATCGCGGTGACCTGGTGGTCGTACCCGACCGTGGTCGCCAGCGCCGTCCTCGGCGGCTTACTCGTAGCGACCTACGTCCGACGCAGCGAGCTGGTCCCGGACGAGTCGGCCGACCTCGACCGCTCATCCACGGCCGGCGTCCTCGGCGGCATGGTCGCCTTCTTCGCCGTCGGCTGCCCGGTCTGCAACAAGGTCGTGCTCCTCGCGCTCGGCGCATCCGGCGCGGTCACGTGGTTCGCGCCGATCCAGCCCCTGCTCGCGATCGGCTCTGTCGTGCTGATCGCGTTCGCACTCCACTCCCGGCTCGGCGGAGAGATCTCCTGTCCGTCGGGGCTCCCGGTCTCCGACCCCCAGGCGGACCGCTAGGTCCGCGCCATCATCGCCATAGGAGGGCCACCATGGCACGAACCGTCATCCTCGGAGCCGGCATCGCCGGCCACACGGCAGCGCTGCACCTGCGTCGCATGCTGCCGAAGGAGCACGACGTCGTCGTCGTCGCACCGAACGCGAACTGGAACTGGATCCCGTCGAACATCTGGGTCGGCGTCGGTCGCATGAGCCAGAAGAAGGTCGTGTTCCCCCTTGCACCCGTGTACCGGCGCAAGGGCATCGAGTTCCACCAGGCGCTGGCGACCGAGATCCACGGAGAGGGCGACGCCGACGATCCCACTCCCTACGTCGTGGTCCGCTACACCGACGCGTCGCGTGCCGGTGAGGTCGGCCGCCTGTCGTACGACTACCTCGTCAACGCGACCGGGCCGAAGCTGAACTTCGCGGCGACGCCGGGACTCGGACCGGAGGCCAACTCGTGGTCGGTATGCACTGCCGGGCACGCCGCGCAGGCCGCCCGGGCGCTGCAGGACGTGGTCGAGCGCCTACGGTCGGGAACCCCGCAGACACTCCTGATCGGCATGGGCCACGGGACGTGCACCTGCCAGGGAGCGGCGTTCGAGTACACGTTCAACGTCGAGCACGAGCTGGTCCAGGCCGGTGTTCGCGACCGAGCCGAGGTCATCTACATCACCAACGAGAGCCAGCTCGGCGACTTCGGCATGGACGGCATGAACTTCGGGACCAAGGACGGCGTCGTGCCGAGCCGGGTGTTCACCGAGTCCTTGTTCGCGGAGCGCGGGGTGAAGGCGATCATGGCGGCGCACGTCGAGCGGGTGGAGCCGGGAGCGGTCCACTACGAGCTGGTCGACGGCACGAAGGGGGAGCAGCGGTTCGACTTCGCGATGCTCCTCCCTCCGTTCCGCGGAGCCGATCTCGCGGCCTACGACCGCGACGGGGCGGACATCACGGCGGAGGTCTTCGCCCCGAGCGGCTTCATGAAGGTCGACGCCGACTACACGCCGAAGCCGTACGAGGAGTGGCGGGCGAGCGACTGGCCGCGTACGTACCAGTCCGTCCGCTACGTCAACGTGTGGGCAGCGGGGATCGCCTTCGCTCCGCCGCACCAGATGTCGAGGCCGCGCACGTCGCCGAACGGGACCGCGATCGCACCAGCGCCGCCGCGCACCGGGATGCCCTCGGGTGTCATCGGCCGGGCGGTCGCGCAGACCATCGCCGGTCGCATCCGCCACGGGGCCGACAGCACGGTGCACACCGCGTCGATGGCCGAGATGGGGGCCGCGTGCATCGCCTCTGCCGGTACCGGTCTGCTGCGCGGACAGGCCGCCGCCATGACGGTGTACCCGATCATCCCCGACCCCGAGACGTACGGGGAGTCCGGACGTGACACGAAGGAGACGTACGGCGAGATCGGGCTCAGCGGGCACTGGATGAAGCTGATGCTGCACTACCTGTTCATCTACAAGGCCAAGGCCCGGCCGCTGTGGTTCCTGATCCCGGAGTAGGAGGTCCCTCGATGAGCAACGTGACCACGTTCGCCCTGTCCTCGCCGCCCTCGGCCCGTGCCGTGCGGGCCCGGCGCAACGTCCTCGTGCAGGCATGGCGGTTCGCCGTGCTCAACCTGAAGATGCTGGTGATGGTGACCAAGGGTCATCACTGACGCGCCGCCGCGGCCCGTCGGTGCGGTGGTTCCACGCGTTCTGCGGCCCCGGAACGCGTGGAACCCCCGGGCCGGCGGGGCGGCGACGGCATACGGTTGCCCTGTCGACGGGAGCGCCCATGGTCTTCATCCGGATGCGTCGCGGGCTCGACGACGGCTCGCCGGCCATGGGGGCGATGATCGGTGCCTTGGACGCCGTGTTCAACCCGTCCGCCGCGCGGGCGCGTGAGGCCCTCGACGCCCAGCACGAGCGCGTCATCCCGGTTCCCAGCCCCGGCGACCGGCTCCTGGACGACGGGGTCGTCGTCATCGACAGGCCGTGACCGCGTTGCGGGTCGCCGAGCTCGACGGCACCACCTGGCCGGCCTACGCGGCGCTGATCGAACGCCACCACGGGATCTGGAGCGGGTGCTGGTGCACGTGGTTCCACGGCGACGAGGGCAAGGACGGCACCGAGGCCGGGAACCGAGCGCTGAATGAGCGTCTCGTCCGCGAGGGTGGCGCCCACGCCGCCCTCGTGCTCGACGGGGACACCTGCATCGGCTGGTGCCAGTACGGCTCGCCAGCAGAGCTGCCGAACCAGAAGTCCGCGAAGGAGTACCGAAAGTCCCTGGTCGCGCTGCCCGACTGGCGAATCACGTGCTTCTTCGTGGACCGGACCCGACGCCACCAGGGCGTCGCGAACCGCGCGCTCGCCGGCGCGCTGGCGCAGATCTCCGCGCGCGGCGGGGGACGGGTCGAGGCCTACCCGGAGGCCGTCACCGGACGGAAGACGTCCGGGTCGTTCCTGTTCAACGGGACGG
The DNA here is from genome assembly GCA_017849335.1 of Actinomycetales bacterium. GTDB lineage: Bacteria > Actinomycetota > Actinomycetes > S36-B12 > S36-B12 > UBA10649. The sequence continues at coordinate 6,107 of JAFIHP010000411.1, forward strand.
TCGAGATGTTCGAGAAGGCCGGGTTCTCCCGCGACCGCCAGATCGCGACGCATCGCTGGGTCATGGTCCGCGACGTGTCGTGACCCGGCGCCCGGCGAGGACGGCCGCGGCGGCAGGATGCCCGTCATGGTCCGCCGCCACGCCGCCGTCGTCCTGCTGGCGGCCGCGCTCGCCGGATGCTCGGGTTCGCCTGCCGCGAGTCCGCAGAGCCCCTCGCGGGCCACGTCGTCCTGGTCCGGTCCGATCATGCCGTCCACCGCGGCCGGCCCCTACCCGGTCGAGCGCGTCGTCGACGGCGACACGGTCATCATCGACGCCGACGGGGAGCGCCTGCGGGTACGCCTGATCGGGATCGACACGCCGGAGACCGTCCAGCCCGGTACGCCCGTCGAGTGCTTCGGCCCGCAGGCGTCCGAGGCGGCGAAGGCGCTCCAGGACGGCCGGTCCGTCTACCTGGAGTTCGATGCCACGCAGGGGCAGGTCGACCGATACGGGCGCACGCTCGCCTACGTGTGGCTGCCCGACGGGCGGATGGTCAACCAGGTCCTGGTGCGCGACGGGTTCGCGGACGAGTACACGTACCGGCGGCCCTACCGATACCAGGACCTGTTCCGCGCCGACCAGCGCCTGGCCCAGCAGGAGCTGCGGGGCAAGTGGGCGACGGGCGTGTGCCCGTGAAGCGCGTCACGGGTACATCTCCAGGCTGACGACGACGACTGGTCGCTCCCGTAGCGTGCCGACCGTGCGTCTGCGCCTTCGTCCCCTGAGCGGTCCGCAGCGCGCTGCCGACATCGGCGGGGCGCTCGTCTTCGGGGCCGCCACGCTTCCGATCCAGGTCACCGTCGCACACCAGTCCGACTCCTCGGTGACCGCGACGGTGGCCGTTGCGGTCCTCCTCGTCGCGGCGCTCGCCCTGCGGCGGATGTCACCGGGGCTCGCCCTGGCCGTCTCCTGGGTCGGCGCCGTTGTGCAGATGGCGACGGGCCAGGTCCCGTCGTTCGTCGACCTCGCGATCCTCGGGATCCTCTACGCGACGTCGGCCTACGGGTCGCGTCGGGTCATGTGGTGCGGGTTCGCGTCTGCCCTGGTCGGATCCGTGGTCGTCGGGGGGTACTTCACGCTCGGTCCGTTCGACATCCAGGGCACAGACTCGTGGTCGCCCGGCAGCACGGTGATCGTCCTGGCGGCGGCGACGCTGTTCGCACTACGGCTGGCCGGGACCGTCGGGGCGTTGGTACGCACGGCACGCCGTGCGCAGGCGGACCGGGCCGCACAGCAGCTGGCGCAGGCGCACGCGGCGGCCGAGCAGCACCGCGCCCGGATCGCCCGCGACATGCACGACGTCGTCGCGCACTCGCTCGCGGTCATCGTCGCCCAGGCCGACGGTGGCCGGTACGTGGCGGCGAGCGACCCACAGGCCGCCGTGGCCGCCCTCGCCACGATCTCGACCACCGCCCGTGTCGCCCTCGCCGACGTCCGCCTGCTCCTCGCGCAGCTTCGTCACACGGAATCCGACGGCCCGCAACCGACGCTCGCGGACCTCGACATGCTGTTCGCCCAGGTCCGATCGGCAGGCGCGCCGCTGGTCGTGGACGTCGATCCGGCACCGACGTCGACACCGCCGGCTGCCGTCCAGCTGGCGGTCTACCGCATCGTCCAGGAGGCCCTGACGAACGCGATGCGGCACGGGGAGTCCGGTCCCGTCACCGTCGCGTTGGCCTGGCATCGGGAGGTCGTCCACCTCGTCGTGCGCAACCCCGTCGCCTCGGACGTGGAGCCAGCCGGAGACGGGCACGGCATCATCGGCATGCGCGAACGCGCTCACCTGGCCGGCGGCGACCTGTCGACGACGCATACGGACGGGCAGTTCGTCGTGGCGGCGACGATCCCGTTCGCCGCAGGGACCGCGACCGACAGCGACGAGGACGGTGGCCACGCATGACGGCGATCCGGGTCGCCCTCGTGGACGACCAGGCTCTCTTCCGCGCGGGGATCCGCATGCTCGTCGACTCCCAGCCGGACCTGGAGGTGGTCGCGGAGGCGGGCGACGGGCGCGAGGGGGTCGCGATGGTCCGCACCACGCGGCCGGACGTCGTCCTGATGGACGTGCGCATGCCCGTCCTCGACGGGCTCTCGGCCACCGCCGAGCTGCTCGCCGACCCAGACCCGCCGCGCATCGTGGTGCTCACGACGTTCGACCTCGACGAGGCCGCCGCGCGGGCGATCCGCCAGGGCGCCAGCGGGTTCCTGCTCAAGGACGCTGATCCCGAGCTGCTGCTCGCGACGATCCGCACCGTCCACGCGGGCTCGTCCGTCATCGCCGCCGCCGCGACGCGCGAGCTGTTCGCGCACTTCTCCGACTCTCGGCTGGTTCCCGTTCCGCGCACGTACGACGACCTGACCCAACGCGAACGCGAGATCTTCGCGCTCGCGGCCCGTGGCCTGAGCAACGCCGAGATCGCTGCGCACGAGTACCTGTCCGAGGCGACGGTCAAGACCCACGTCAGCCGGATCCTGGCCAAGCTCGGCCTGCGTGACCGGGTGCAGCTCGTGGTGTTCGCGTACGAGCACGGGCTGGCCTAAGGCCCGAACGTCATCCTCGGGATGTACGAGGGTCGGTACTCGCGGGCGATGTGCCGCGGCTGCGCAGTGCCTAGCGTCGAGACCATGACAACTGACCCGTTCGACCTCGACCATGACCGTGCTCCGCTCGCCGCGCGCGTGGACGGTCTCTTCAAGACCTACGGAAGCGGCGACGGCGTGGTCCATGCGCTCGACGGGGTGAGCATCGGGATCCGGCGAGGCGAACTCACCGCGATCATGGGGCCGTCCGGATCCGGCAAGTCGACGCTGATGCACATCATGGCCGGCCTGGACCGGCCGACCTCGGGGCGTGCGTGGCTGGCCGACACGGAGATCACCACCCTCGACGACCTCGCGCTCACCGAGCTGCGCCGGCGACGGATCGGGTTCGTGTTCCAGGCGTTCAACCTCGTCCCGACCCTCGACGCGCTCGACAACATCCGACTGCCGTTCGAGCTCGACGGCCGCCGTCCCACCGCGGAGGAGGCCGAGCGGATCGAGGCGATCATCGAGAGCCTGGGACTGGGCGAACGCCTCCGGCACCGGCCGCACCAGCTGTCCGGGGGCCAGCAGCAGCGCGTGGCGATCGCGCGGGCGCTGGCGACCCAGCCCGACCTCGTGTTCGCGGACGAGCCGACCGGCAACCTCGACTCGCGCAGCGGCCGCGAGGTGCTGGCCCTGCTGGCCGCGGCGGTGAGAGATCGCGGCCAGACGATCGCGATGGTCACGCATGATCCGGTCGCGGCGAGCCACGCCGACCGCGTGGTGTTCCTCGCCGACGGCCGGATCGCCGCGGACAAGCCCCGGCAGAGCGCCGAGCAGATCGCCGCGCACATGCTGGCCGCCGACCAGGTGGCGGCATGAGTGCCTCGACAGGAGCGGCGGCGTCCTGGCGGGAGAGGGGGACCGGCGCCTCGGTCCTGGTCGCCGGCATTTCCTCCGCGTTTGGCGTCCTCATCCTGACCGGCGTGGGGTACCTGACGGCCATCATCTCTGCCGATCCGACCGTGGGCGATGTGAGGGCCGTCCGGTACACACTGTCGATCCTCGGGACCGTCATCCTCGGGGTGTCGGTGTTCGTCGCCGCAGTCGTGACGGCGAACACGTTCGCGACGATCGTCGCCGGTCGCACCCGGCAGATCGCGCTGATGCGGCTGATCGGCTCGTCGGCGCGCACCGAGCGCCGGCGGGTCGCAGGGCGTGGTCTGGCCGTGGGAGCCGTCGGCGCGGCCGCCGGTCTCGTCGCGGGCATCGGGCTGTCGTACGTCCTCGTTGCGGTGCTCCGCGGCTACCTGAGCCCGGAGGCCGTGTCCGGCGTCACCTACCGGGTTCTCCAGCCCAGCCTGCTGCTGCCAGCCGGCGTCGTCGTGCTCACGACCTGGGCTGCTGCCTGGGTCGGATCACGGCGGGTGCTGACCGTGACACCGCTCCAGGCACTCGCCTCGTCCACGGACCGCACGACCGCCGACGTGCGGCATCCGGTGCGCACGGTCATCTCGTTCGTCGCCATCGGCATCGGCGCTGCGCTGCTCGCGGCCGGCATCGTCGTCGGGCTCGCCGACCCGGGCGGGATGGTCGTGGCGTTCTCCGGCGGCGTGGTCTCCTTCACCGGGATCGTCGTCGGATCCGTGGTCCTCATGCCACCGGTCCTGCGCCTTACCGGCCGGGCCTTCGGCTCCGGCGTCACGGCGCGGATGGCTGCGCAGAACGCGCTGCGGTACCCGGAGCGCTCGGCCCGCATGACGATCGGCGTCGTCATCGGCGTGACGCTGGTGACGTTGCTGGCGGTCGCGTCCGAGTCGACGAAGGCGGTGCTCGCGTCCGCCTCCGGCGGGACTCTCGACCCAGCGTTGGACGAGGCGATGAACGTGACGTCCGCGATCATGATGAGCCTGGTGGGGGTCTCGGCGGTCATCGCGGCCGTCGGCCTCGTCGACCTGCTGACGATCGGGATCGTCCAGCGCCGACGGGAGCTGGGCCTGCTGCGCTCCCTCGGGCTGTCCCGTCCCCAGGCCAACCGGATGGTGCTGCTGGAGGCGACGCACGTCGCGTTCACCGCCGTCGTGGTCGGGGTGCTCCTGGGGATCGGGTACGGGTGGGCGGCCGCGCAGTCGATGCTCGGCTCGGTCGTCGGTGCCAACGTCGAGGAGGGTCACACTCTCGTGCTGCCGGCCGTCCCGTGGCTGACGGTCGCCGTGATCGCGGCAGCCGCGGCGGTTCTGACCCTCGCCGCTGCCGCGGTCCCGTCCCGGCTGGCGACCCGGGTGAGCCCGGTGGAGGCGCTCGCCGCGACCTGAGTGTCGGACCCCTGTGCGAGCGTCGGCCCAGCAGACCGAAGGAGCCGACATGAGTGATCCGTGGGACAGCCTGGTGGCTGGCGTCACCGCGACGCTGCGCGACCTTCGGCCCGGCGAGTTCGTCGTGATCGAATTCGTCGAGGTCGACGGCGTGCCCGCGTGGTCGCCGTGGCCGTACGCGCAGTGCGCTCCCGCCGAGGAGGGCTGGTACTGCGAAGCCGTGTCGGCGGACCACCTGCCCCCGCACCAGTGGCCCCTGGACGAGCTCGCGTTGCGTCGGGCCGGCTGGCACGCGCCGGTCGGCGCCGAGGGCAACTGGTACCGGCAGGCGGACGGGGCAGCGGAGGCGGCCCGGTCGATGGTGGAGGCGCTGCGGCACAGCCGGGACTGCCAGGACCCCAGCCGCTTCCGCTGGCAGGTCGGGACGCTGCCGTCCGGTCCCGGCAACGGATCGCCGTCATCGCTCGACGCCGGGCCCCTGAGGCTGGCGGCCTAGCCGGTGCGGCTGGTCAGCCGAGCACGCCGTCGAGCCAGTCGAGCATGCGCTGGTCCGTCAGGGCACGAGCCATCGGCTGGCAGTGGAGGTTGGCCCCCTCCGCCTGCGTGAACGGCACGAGCGTCGCGCCGGACACGGCCGCGACCAGTTGTTCGGACTGTCCGGGCCAGAACTGCTCTCCTTCCGGCGACGTGACCAGCAGCGGCGTCGTGATCGACGCGGCTGCGTCACCGAGTCGGTACTGCTGGACGGCGGCCACGGTGGCGGCGTAGCCCGACTGCCCGTACGGCGCCGCGCGGTACGCCCACAGCCGCGCGACCTCGGGGCTCATCCCGGCCGACATGTAACTGTCGAAGTCGTCGGTCTTGCCGGCCGCGAGCAGCTCCATCATCGGCGGCGGGAGATGGCCGGTCCACGAGGTGGACACATCGACGACGCCGGGGTCGGCGATGGCGGCCTTCGCCCGGTGCTCGGCCGTGAGTGCACGGGGCAGCCAGTACCCGCCCTGGCTGATCGCATAGTGGGCGATCCGGCTGCCGTCGACCTCTGCGCGCGTGAGCGCGAAGTCCACGACGGGCGTGAGCACGGCCTCCCAGTCCGGCCGGAAGGTGGTCTTCCGCTCGAACAGCATGGACTGCTGACCGGGACCGTCGTACACGAGCACGGTGTAGCCACGCTCGTGCGCGGCGATGCCGCCGCTGAGCACCAGGTCGCTGATGCTGCCGTCGCTGCCGTTGGTCATGACGAGGGTGCGGCGAGCGACGACGTCGCCGACCGGACGGACGAGATAGCCGGGCAGCGTCGTGCCCTCGTACGGGATCTGGACGGCCTCGGCCACCAGAGGCGCACTCGCCAGGTAGGCCTCCCAGGCGCGGCGATGGTCCCGGAACGACGAGAGCAGCTCGTCGTCCCGCCCGGCTCCGACCAGGGCGTTCGTCGCCTGGCCGAGGTAGGTGGCGGCGCGCAGGTACGACCCGCAGGCACTGACCCGATGCCCGGCGGCCAGCTGCGCGTCGGCGTCGGCCAGGACCCTCCCGCCGAGGGTGCGCCAGGCCTGGGCCCACGCGTCGTGGTCCCCGTCGGCGACGACGGCGAGCGCGGCGAGCACCTCGCCGGGCTCAGCCGCGCCGTACACGGCGTGTCCGAGCACGCCGCGGGTCTCGAAGTCGAGTCCGGCGTCGTCGAAGAAGCCGCCGATGAAGGGGTCGCGAGGGCGTGCGGAGGTGAGCGTCACCTCTGCACGGTACCGGCGCTGCTCTCAGTCGCAGTGGTGCACCGTGCCGAGCACGGTGGCGCTGACCTCGTCCCCGTACGGCTCGGACAGGTACAGGCAGTTCCCGCAGCGGGCGTAGTACGACACCACGCCGTCCCAGGACGAGGCTGACTGGATCGTCATGGCGTACCTCCCGAGCGTTCGTCGACGCCGGCACCTCCGGCATCGACGGCAGGCTAGGCAACGTCGGTTACGTGTGCCGGACGCGTACGTTTCGTCCGTGCAACGCGGTTGCCCGGGCAGCCCGAGCGTCACGGGATATCCTCCGGGCACGTCGTCCAACGAGGGAGCGGGCATGCCGATCACCGGCGAGTACGAGCCGAACACGTGGTCCTGGGTCGCTGATCAGGTCGCGGAGTACGAGGCGTCCGGCGGCGAGCGGGCGAACACGCTGCGGGACACCGGCATCCCCATCATCGTCGTCACGATGATGGGCGCGAAGTCGGGCAAGGTGCGCAAGATCTGCCTCATGCGCGTCGAGCACGACGGCGAGTACGCGCTCGTCGCGAGCAAGGGCGGGGACCCGCGGAACCCGGCCTGGTACGAGAACCTCGTCGCTGACCCGCACATCATGATCCAGGACGGTCCTGAGCCCTACGACTTCACCGTGCGCGAGGTCAGCGGCGAGGAACGCGACATCTGGTGGGAGCGCTCCGTCGCCGTCTACCCGCCCTACGCCGAGTACGCGCAGAAGGCGGGCCGGCTCATCCCGGTCCTGGTCGCGACCCGTTCCTGATCCCTCGACCGTGACGACCCCGGCCGCTGATCGGCTCGGCCGCGGACTCCACGTGGGCTATGCCCTCGGGTCGGTCGGCACGGCGGCGTTCAGCACGGTTCCCGGGCTCCTGCTCGCGTACTACCTCACCAACGCGCTCGGCGTTGCCGCGGCGCTGGCCGCCCTGGTGGTGCTCGTCCCGAAGCTGTGGGACGTGGTCTTCCTGCCACTGGTGGGGCGGCTCAGCGACCGGTCCGCGCAGGCGCGCCGCTCCCGACGACCGCTTCTGTTCGCCGGCGGCCTGACACTGCCCGTCCTGTTCGTTCTCATGTTCGCGGTTCCCGCGGGGTCTGCACCTGTGGTCGCGGCGGTGTGGGTGCTGATTGCGTTCACTCTGGCGGCCTCGGCGTTCGCCGTCTTCCAGGTGCCGTACATCGCCATGCCGGCTGAGATCACCGACAGCACGACGGAGCGGACCACGCTCATGTCGTGGCGCGTCGGCTTCCTCGCATTCGGGATCCTGCTGTGCGGGGTCGGGGCACCCGCGCTGCGCGACGCCGCCGGCTACGTCGCGATGGCCGCCGGAGTCGGGGCCGTCATCGGGGTCGGCATGCTCGGGTGCTGGTGGGCGATGCGGCGGACGCGGCCCGTCCCGGCGGACTCCGTGCCGGTCGCGCACGGCGGTCTGCGGCAGCAGTTGTCGGCGGCGTGGCGGACGCGCGCGTTCCGGCTGCTCCTCGGTGCCTTCGTCCTGCAGGCGCTGGCGACGGCCGCGATGCTCGGCGGAGCGCAGTACTTCGCGACCTACGTGCTGGGTCAGGAGTCCATGAGCGACGTGCTCTTCGCGGCGCTCATCGTGCCGGCACTCGTCGTGATGCCGCTATGGGCGTGGATCGGCCACCGACGCGGCAAGCGCGCCGGGTACGCGACCGCCTCTGTCGTCTTCCTCGCCGGCGCCGTCCTCCTGCTGCTCTCGAGGTCGTTGCCCACCGCGGCGATCCTGGCCCTCGTCGGACTGTGCGGGATCGGCTACGCCGGGATGCAGATGTTCCCGCTGGCGATGCTCCCGGACACCGTGGCGGCGGACGCGCGCGGCACGGGGCGCCAGCGTGCGGGGACGTTCACCGGCGTGTGGACCGCCGGGGAGACGGTGGGGTTCGCGGTCGGCCCGGCCCTGGTCCTGCTGCTCCTCGCCGCGACCGGCTTCGTCTCGTCGTCCGGCCAGACCGCGGCGCAGCCGGAGTCGGCGCTGACCGGGGTGCTCGTGTCGTTCACGGTCCTGCCGGCGGCGCTGGTCGCCGCCAGCCTGCCGTTGATCGCCCGCTATCGCCTGGAAGGGGAACCGGAATGAGCCTGCCGGCCACCGGCATGCCACCCGAGTCGGTGCTCGCCGCGCTGGAGACGTTGCGCGTCGACGATCCTCCGGTCCACGGCGGCCGCGTGCTGGCGTACGTGTACGACGCCGACGTGGACGGTCTCGCGGACGTCGGCCGGCGCGCGCTGGCGGCGTTCGGCGAGGTGAACGGACTCGATCCGACGGTGTTCCGCAGCGTGGCGCGGATCGAGAACGACCTCGTGGGGTGGGGGCTGGACCTGCTCGGTGGGGACGAGGCCGCCTGCGGCCTGGTCAGCAGCGGCGGGACCGAGTCGTGCATCCTCGCCGTCCTCGCCGCACGGGAGGAGTGGCGCCGGCGCGGGGGAGCGGGCCAGCCGTCCGTCGTCCTGCCCGTCACCGCCCATCCCGCGTTCGCCAAGGCCGCTCACCTGCTCGGCCTGCGCGTCCGACGGGTTCGCGTCGACCCGGCCACCTGTCGGGTGGCAGCGCGCGATGTCGAGTCCGCCCTGGCCGACGAGGGTGCGTCGTCGGCGCTCGTCGTCGTGTCCGCGCCGTCGTACGCCCACGGCGTCGTCGACCCCGTGGCCGAGGTGGCGGCCGTCGCCCAGGAGCGCGGCGTCCCGTGCCACGTGGACGCGTGCATCGGAGGGCTCGTCCTGCCGTACGTGCGGAGGCAGGGTCGGTCCGTGCCGGACTTCGACCTGTCGGTGCCGGGTGTCCGCTCGCTCTCGGCCGACCTCCACAAGTACGGGTTCTCCCCGAAGGGCGCGTCGCTGCTGCTGTTCTCCGACGTCGACTACCGGCTCGGGACCTACTTCGCCTACAGCGACTGGCCGGGCTACCCCGTGGTCAACTCGACCCTGCAGAGCACCCGGTCCGCCGGTCCGATGGCGTCAGCGTGGGCGGTCCTCCACGCGCTCGGTGACGAGGGCCTCGCGGACGCGGTGCGCCGCTGCGTCGCGGCCACGGACCGCATCGTCGCTGCCGTCGCCGCGATCCCGGGGCTCTGCGTCGCGGCCGAGCCCGACAGCACGCTGATCGCCCTCGCCGCCGATCACGGGGCCGAGGCCGTCGACCCGTTCGTGCTCGCGGACCGGATGCGCGATCGCGGCTGGGTCATCCAGCCCCAACCGGCGTACGCGGGTCTGCCGCGGACCGCTCACCTGACCGTCCAGCCGGCGTCGCTGGCGACCGTCGACGCGTTCGTCGCCGACCTCGCGGCGGCAGCGGCCGTGTCCCGCGTCGAGGTATCGGCCGACCCAGGGCTCGTCGAGCTCGCCGGTCAGATCGACCCCGCTGTCCTCGGCGCCGCGGACATCGCCGGGCTACTGGAGGTCGCCGGCCTGGGGGGCGACGCGGCCGGGCTGCCCGACGAGTCCGCTGCGGTCCATGCCCTGATCGAGGCGCTTCCGACCGCCCTGCGTGACCGGCTGCTCGCCGGGTTCATCAGCGGGGTCTTCACCGCCGACCGCTCCGCGTGACGGTGCGCTCCGTGCGCGCTGACCGATGACCACGCCGCCCAGAAGGATCGCCATCCCGGCCAGCTGACGGAGGTCGAGCCGCTCGCCGGCGACCAGGACCCCCAGAAGGACGCCGGTCAGCGGGTTCAGCAGGCCGATCAGGCCGACGTCGGTCGGTCCGAGCCGGCGCAGTCCGACGAACCACGCCACGTAGGCCACGGCGGTGGCGATGAGCGTCAGGTAGAGGAAGCCGAGCAGGATCCCCGGCGTCGGCTGGGGTGGGGCGCCCTCGACCACGATCGCGACGGGCAGCACGACCAGGCCGCCGCCGAGCAGCTGCCAGGAGGTCGAGGCGAGGACGGGGACGTCGTCGGCCCACCGGGTGGCGAGGACGAAGCCGAACGAGGACATCAGCATCG
>JAFIHP010000412.1 GCA_017849335.1 Actinomycetales bacterium
AGCTCGGGGTCGGCCCGCCGGTCAAGGACGGCTTCTACTACGACTTCGACGTCGCCACGCCGTTCACGCCCGACGACCTGGCTGACCTCGAGAAGCGCATGATCGCGATCATCAAGTCGGGCCAGCGCTTCGTGCGTCGCGTCGTCGCCGAGGACGAGGCCACCCGCGAGCTCGCGGGGGAGCCGTACAAGCTCCGCCTGATCGGGAGCGAGGGCGGGGCCGAGGTCATGGAGGTCGGCGGCGCCGAGCTCACGATCTACGAGAACGTCGACGGGCGCACGGGCGAGCGCTGTTGGCAGGACCTGTGCCGGGGACCCCACGTGCCCGACACCCGGTACATCCCGGCGAACGCCGTGAAGCTCATGCGGACGGCCGCCGCATACTGGCTCGGCGACCAGCGCAACGAGCAGCTCCAGCGCGTCTACGGCACGGCGTGGCCGAGCAAGGATGAGCTGCGCGCCTACCTGACCTTCCTCGAGGAGGCCGAGAAGCGCGACCATCGACGCCTGGGCGCCGAGCTCGACCTCTTCAGCTTCCCCGAGGAGATCGGTTCCGGCCTGGCGGTGTTCCACCCCAAGGGTGGCGTGGTGCGCAAGGTCATGGAGGACTACTCACGACGCCGGCACGAGGAGTCGGGGTACGAGTTCGTCAACACCCCGCACATCACGAAGTCGACCCTGTACGAGGTCTCCGGCCACCTGGACTGGTACGCGGACGGCATGTACCCGCCGATGCACCTCGACGCGGAGGTCGACGCCGACGGCCACGTCCGCCGGCAGGGGGCCGACTACTACCTCAAGCCGATGAACTGCCCGATGCACAACCTGATCTTCGACGCGCGCGGTCGGTCGTACCGGGAGCTGCCGCTGCGGCTGTTCGAGTTCGGCACGGTCTACCGCTACGAGAAGTCCGGCGTCGTGCAGGGGATGACGCGCGCCCGTGGGTTCACGCAGGACGACGCGCACATCTACTGCACGCGCGAGCAGATGACCGACGAGCTGGACAGCCTGCTGACCTTCGTCCTCGACCTCCTGCGCGACTACGGGCTCGACGACTTCTACCTGGAGCTGTCGACGCGGGACCCCGAGAAGTCCGTGGGCACCGACGAGGCGTGGGAGGAGGCGACGCGCACGCTGGAGGAGGTCGCGCTGCGACGAGGCCTCGATCTCGTCCTCGACGAGGGCGGCGCCGCGTTCTACGGCCCGAAGATCTCCGTCCAGGCCCGTGACGCGATCGGCCGCACGTGGCAGATGTCGACCATCCAGCTCGACTTCAACCTGCCCGAGCGGTTCGGCCTGGAGTACCAGGCGGCTGACGGCACGCGTCAGCGGCCGGTCATGATCCACCGTGCCCTGTTCGGCTCCGTGGAGCGGTTCTTCGCCGTCCTGCTCGAGCACTACGCCGGAGCCTTCCCCCCCTGGCTCGCTCCGGTCCAGGTCGTCGGGATCCCGGTGACCGACGCGCACGCCGACTACCTGCACGAGGTCGCGACCCGGCTCCGCGCGCGGGGCGTGCGCGTCGAGGTCGACACGGCCGACGACCGGATGGCGAAGAAGATCCGGAACGCCCAGCGCTCCAAGGTCCCGTACATGCTGATCGCAGGCGACGACGACGTGGCGGCCGGTGCGGTCTCGTTCCGTTACCGCAACGGCGAGCAGAAGAACGGTGTGCCGGTCGACGAGGCGATCGACGAGATCGTCGCGGCGATCGACGCCCGGGTGCAGGTCTAGCCGTGGGCGACGCCTGGGACCGGCTCTACACCCCGCACCGCCTGGCGTACCTGCAGGGCGAGGGGAAGCCGGCGACCGGGGAGTCGGGCGACGAGTGCCCGTTCTGCCGGGCTCCCGGCCTGCCGGAGGCGGAGGGGCTCGTCGCCGCGCGGGGGACCGTCGCGTACGTGGTGCTCAACCTGTACCCGTACAACGCCGGGCATCTGCTGGTGTGCCCGTACCGTCATGTCGCCGACTACACCGAGCTGACCGACGCGGAGGTCGCTGAGATCGGGGCGCTGACGCAGCAGGCCATGCGCGTGGTGCGGCACGTCTCCGGCGCGCACGGGTTCAACATCGGGATGAACCAGGGCGCCGTGTCGGGAGCCGGCATCGCCGGCCACCTCCATCAGCACGTGGTCCCGCGGTGGGGCGGGGACTCCAACTTCATGCCGATCATCGCGGGGACCAAGGTCATCCCGCAGCTGCTCGCCGAGACACGCGACCTGCTGGCGCATGCGTGGGAGAGGTGCTGACATGGCACGCGTCATCGGTCGGGACGAGGACGAGGCCCGAGCGCTGCTCGCGGGAGCGGGAGTGCGGATCATGCGCACCGACGACGCCGACGCGGAGGCGGTCCTGGCGGCCGTCCTCGGCGCGGAGGGCGCCGAGCGCGGTCGGATCGTCGCCGAGCCCCCGGCCGACGAGGCCGCAGCAGCGAGCGGCATGGGCGCCTGGCACGTGAACGAGGTCGCTGAGTACGAAACGGTCGTCGACGGCGAGGGCATCGTCGAGTTCATCACGGCCGACGGCGTCGTCTCGGTGCTGCTGACCGGCGGCGACGTCATGGTCGTCGAGCGGGCCGAGCATCGCTACCGGCCGCTCACGCCGCAGTCCTGGGTGCTGCGGTTCGGGGGGCCGGCCGGCGCCGACCTGGTCGCCGCGGACACCGGGCGCGAGTCCGGCCCCTGGCCGATTCCCTAGCCTCGTCGTCCCTATCGCGCCGCCCTCGAGGCGGCGCTGGCGTCAGCGACGCGTCAAGACCGCCCGCCCGGGCGTCAAGGACTCGTCAGGACGACCCACCCTCCCTCCCCTGCGG
>JAFIHP010000413.1 GCA_017849335.1 Actinomycetales bacterium
CCGGGCAAGTTCGTGACAGCGGCCGACCTGGGCGACGAGGGCGAGGGAGCAGAGTTCAAGACCGTCCTCGTCGATGCCGCGACCGGTCGCCCACACGTCCCGAACGGCTCCCTCGGCTTCCGCTTCGGGGAGGAGGGCAAGGGCCGTTGGAACCTCGACCTCGAGGGCATCGACCCCGCGCTGTCCTTCTACGGGGCCGACGGCACGGAGTCGGCAGAGGTCATGCTGCCGCGCTTCGACGTCGGCCAGGACTCCGGCGAGGGCGGCGGGGTGCACTACCGCGGAGTCCCGGCCGCGCGGCTCGCCACAACGGGCGGTGAGCGCCTGGTCACCACCGTCTACGACCTGCTGTTGGCTCAGTACGGCGTCGGGCGCGACGGCCTCCCGGGCCAGTGGCCGACCGGCTACGACGACCCGGAGCCGTACACACCCGCCTGGCAGGAGGAGGTCACCGGCGTCCCGGCGGCGATGGCCGAGCGCATCGGCCGGGAGTTCGCGCAGAACGCCGATGACTCCGGCGGCCGCTCGATGATCATCCTGGGTGCGGGCACCAACCACTGGTTCCACTCGGACACGATCTACCGCTCGTTCCTGGCGCTGGTGACGCTGTGCGGTACGCAGGGCGTCAACGGCGGCGGCTGGGCGCACTACGTCGGCCAGGAGAAGTGTCGGCCGGTCACCGGGTGGGCGCAGCTGGCGTTCGGCCTGGACTGGTCGCGCCCGCCGCGGCAGATGATCGGCACCGGCTTCTGGTACGTGCAGACGGACCAGTGGCGCTACGACCGGCTGGGCGCCGACCTCCTGGCCACCCCGTTGGGCGAGGGCCGGTTCGCCGGGCGCTCCATGATCGACACCCTCGCGCAGTCCGCGCGGTCGGGCTGGATGCCGTCGTACCCCCAGTTCGACCGCAGCAGCCTCGACCTGGTCGACGAGGCGGACGCCGCGGGCGTGGACCCGGCCGAGTACACGGCCCAGCAGCTGCGCGACGGCACCCTGCGGTTCGCCATCGAGGACCCGGACGCGGAGCAGAACTGGCCACGCATCCTGACGGTCTGGCGGGCGAACCTGCTCGGATCGTCCAGCAAAGGCAACGAGTTCTTCCTGCGGCACCTGCTCGGCACCAGCAACGCCGTCCGGGCCGAGGAGGCCCCTCCTGAGGAGCGACCCGTCGAGGTGGAGTGGCGTGACGATGCACCCGAGGGCAAGCTCGACCTGCGCGTGAGCATCGACTTCCGGATGACCAGTACCGGCTTGTTCGGCGACATCCTGCTGCCGGCGGCGACCTGGTACGAGAAGCACGACCTGTCCACGACCGACATGCACCCATACGTGCACGCGTTCACTCCGGCGATCGACCCGCCGTGGGAGACCCGCAGCGACTACGACATCTTCGCCGACCTCGGCCGGGCCGTGTCCGCCCTGGCACCGGGCCACCTGGACACGCGACGCGACCTCGTCGCGGTGCCGCTCCTGCACGACACGGCGGACGAGATGGCGGTGCCGGGCGGTGTCGTCCGGGACTGGAAGACGGGCGAGGTCGACCTGATCCCGGGTGTCACGGCGCCCAAGTTCGTCGTCGTCGAGCGCGACTACACGGCGATCGGCGCGAAGATGACGGCCCTCGGTCCGCTCACCGCGAAGCTGGGAATGGTCACCAAGGGCGTGCACTTCCACCCCGATGTCGAAGTCGAGCAGCTGGCACGCATCAACGGCGTCATCCCCGACGGCCCGGCGGCCGGACGGCCGTCGCTGACCACCGCCGCGCATGCCTGCGAGACGATCCTGGCACTGTCCGGCACGACGAACGGCCGGCTCGCCGTCCAGGGCTTCCGCGCGGTGGAGGAGCGCACGGGTCAGGACCTCGCCGACCTCGCGATCGAGGAGGAGGGCAAACGGATCCGGTTCGCCGACACGCAGGCCCGGCCGGTGCCCGTCATCACGAGCCCCGAGTGGTCGGGCAGCGAGCACGGGGGCCGGCGCTACACGGCCTTCTGCATCAACGTCGAGCGGCTCAAGCCCTGGCACACCCTCACGGGTCGGCAGCACTTCTTCCTGGACCACGACTGGATGACGGAGATCGGCGAGGGGCTGCCGACGTTCCGGCCGCCGCTCAACCTCAACCGCCTCGACGGGGACCAGCACACCGGTGCCGGACGGGAGGTCACTGTCCGCTACCTGACGCCGCACTCGAAGTGGTCGATCCACTCGGAGTACCAGGACAACCTGTTCATGCTGTCGCTGTCCCGCGGCGGGCCGGAGATCTGGATGAGCCCCCAGGACGCCGGCGCGATCGGGGTGTCGGACAACGAGTGGGTCGAGGCGTACAACCGCAACGGGGTCGTCGTGGCCCGTGCGATCGTCTCGCACCGGATGCCGGCCGGGACGGTCTACATGTACCACGCGAAGGACCGCACGGTCGACGTCCCGAAGACCGAGACGTCCGGCCTGCGTGGAGGTATCCACAACTCGCTGACCCGGCTCATGATCAAGCCCACGCATCTCGTCGGTGGCTACGCGCAGCTGTCTTTCGCGTTCAACTACCTCGGGCCGACGGGCAACCAGCGCGACGAGATCACCGTGATCCGTCGCCGTTCCCAGGAGGTCGAGTACTGATGCGCGTCATGGCACAGATGGCCATGGTGATGAACCTGGACAAGTGCATTGGCTGGCACACCTGTGCGGTCACGTGCAAGCAGGCGTGGACGCACCGGGCCGGCGTCGAGTACGTCTGGTTCAACAACGTGGAGACCCGGCCCGGACAGGGCTACCCGCGCACGCACGAGGACCAGGAGCGCTGGAAGGGCGGCTGGAAGGTCAAGCGCGGCAAGCTCAAGCTGCGTGCGGGTGGCCGGCTGCGCCGGCTCGCGCAGATCTTCAACAACCCCGACCTGCCGACGCTCCAGGACTACTACGAGCCGTGGACGTACGAGTACGACATGCTGCTGTCCGCCCCGCTCGGCGAGCACACGCCGGTGGCCCGGCCGAAGTCGCTGATCTCCGGCAAGGACATGAAGATCACCTGGTCGGCGAACTGGGACGACGACCTCGCCGGCGGCCCCGAGCTCGCGCCAAAGGACCCCGTCCTGGCCAGGATCAAGGACCAGGTCAGCGACCGGGTGAAGATGGAGTTCGAGCAGGCGTTCATGTTCTACCTGCCGCGCATCTGCGAGCACTGCCTGAACCCGGCCTGCGTCGCATCGTGCCCGTCGGGTGCGATGTACAAGCG
>JAFIHP010000414.1 GCA_017849335.1 Actinomycetales bacterium
CCGCGGTCTCGCTCGCCGAGAGCTCGCTGCTGGTCGTGCTCGCCGTGACGTTGCTGGCGCTCGATCCGGTCGCCGCGGTCCTGGCGGGAGCCACCTTCGGACTCGTCTCGGTCGGCGTGCATCGCATCCTCGGCCGCTGGGCGGGGGCGATCGGGGCGCAGACGATGGCCCGCTCGATCGCGGGGCGATCCAAGCTCCGCGAGTCGATCGACTCGTTCCGGGAGCTTCGCACCGGGCAGCGGCTGGGCTTCCCGATCGCCGGGTTCGTCGAGGACATCCGGGTCGGAGCCGCGGGGTCCGCCGACCTGATGTTCGTGAACAACGTGCCGAAGATCGCGTACGAGGCCGCGCTCGTCGTGGGTGCCGTCGTGATCGTGGGGTGGCGGAGCTGGCAGGGGGATGTGACCTCGGCGCTGGCGTTCCTCGCGGTGTTCCTGACCGCCTCGGCGCGGTTGCTGCCGTCGTTGGTGCGTCTGCAGGGACAGCTGGTCACGATGTCGAACGCCGCCGCCCAGGGCCGCAGCGCGTTCGCCCTCGCCGACATGGTGGCGGGGATGGAGGCGCCGTCGCTCGACCGGCTGGGGACCGCCGTGCCGGCCCGGTCCTATCCGCAGTTCGACGCCACGGTCGACGTGGTCGATGTGCACGTGCGCTACCCCGGTGCGCGCGGTCCGGCGCTCGACGGCGTCACCTTGCACGTGGAAGCGGGGTCCTCGCTCGTGCTCGTGGGCCACACCGGTGCCGGCAAGTCGACACTGGCCGACCTGATCCTCGGCATGATCGAGCCGGACTCCGGCTCCGTGCGGGTCGGCGGCCTGCCGCCCGGCGAGGCCCAGAGCCGGTGGCCGGGGGCCGTCGCGTACATGCCGCAGCACTCCGCGATCTGGAACCTGTCGGTCCGCGAGAACGTGGCGTTGGGCCTGCCGCCGGAGGAGATCGACGACGGCGCGGTGTGGCACGTCCTCGAGCAGGCCCAGCTCGCCGCCGACGTGCGCGAGAAGGGCGGCCTGGACCTCGTGGTCGGTCCGGCTGGGCGACTGCTCAGCGGTGGCCAGCGGCAGCGGTTGGGCATCGCCCGCGCGCTGTACTCCCGGCCCCGGTTGCTGGTGCTCGACGAGGCCACCAGCGCGCTGGACGAGCAGACCGAGCAGCTGATCGGTCGTGTCCTCGACGACCTGCGCGGCGAGGCGACCGTGCTCGCCGTGGCGCACCGGCGCTCAACGATCGAGCGTGCCACGTGCGTGGCCGAGCTGGTTGCCGGGCGGCTGGTGTACCTGGGTCCGCCGGCAGATGCGCCGAGCCTTCGCTCCTAGTCGCGATCGCTGCGGGCCTGACGGGCGACGGCCCAGACGAACCGCGGGTTGCCCCACAGGTAGCGACGGGTGAGGCGTCGAGGCTCGACCGCCCAGCGGAACGCCCACTCCAGGCCCGATCGCTGCGCCCAGGGCGGAGCCTGACGGACGGTTCCGGCGATGAAGTCGAATGCCGCTCCCACGGCCAGCGCCGTCACTGGCAGCTGGTCGGCGAGCCGACGGACCTCGTGGTCCTGCTTGGGCGTACCCAGGCCCACCCAGACGAGCGTGGCGCCGGCGTCGACGACCCGGCGGTCCCGCTCGGCTCGCTCGGCCGCGGTCTCGGGCCGGAACGGCGGGCTCTCGGCCCCGACGACGTTCGCATCGGGCCAGCGCTCGCCGATCTGCCGCCGGAGGCGGAGCAGGGTCTCCGGCGACCCTCCGACGAGGTAGTGGCGTGGGCCGTCGGCGCGTGACCGGGCGAGCACGCCGGTCATGACGTCCGGTCCGTAGACACGCGTCCAGCGGTCCGACAGTGACGGATGCAGCCGACGTCCGGCCCAGACGACCGGCATGCCGTCGCTGGCGAGGAGGTCGGCCCGCTGGAGGACGCGGCGGTACGCGGCGTCGGTGTCCGCCAGCGCGACGCCGTACGCGTTGCCGAAGTGCACGGCGATGCCGTTCGCCGCCGGCCGCCGGCCGAGATCGACGACGAGATCGACCGCCTCCGACAACGGCACGACGGTGAACGGGAGCCCGCCGACGTCGCATCGCGGCAGCCGAGCGATTCTCGGGTCGAGGTCGTCGGTCACCGGGCTCCACGGCCGGTCACCACGGCGCGAACCGTGCGGGCGATGAGCACCAGGTCGCGTGTCATGGACCAGTTCTCGACGTAGTGGAGGTCGAGCTGGATGGACTCGCGCCAGTCCAGGTCGGAGCGCCCGGCCACCTGCCACAGGCCGGTGATCCCGGGCTTGGCGAGCAGGCGCCGATAGTCGTCGCGGCCGTAGCGGGCCACATCGTCGAGCGGGTGGGGGCGGGGCCCGACGAGGCTCATGTCGTTGCGCAGGACATTGACCAACTGAGGCCACTCGTCGATCGACCAGCGGCGCAGGAACCGGCCCGTGCGGGTGATGCGGGGGTCGTCGTGGGCCTTGAACGCCGGATCGTCATGCCCGGTCGCGCGACGCAGCGCGTCGCGCCCCGCGTCCGCGTCGACGTCCATCGTGCGGAACTTCAGGATCTGGAAGGTCCGGCCGTGCTGGCCCACCCGCCACTGACGGAACAGGGCCGGCCCCGTCGAGGTCACCCTCACGAGCAGGGCGGCGATGAGCATCGGGACCGCAAGGACCACGAGGGCGATGATCGAACCGACGATGTCGAGCCCGCGCTTCGCGACGCGCTGCGGCGACGTGAGTCCGGGCTCCTCCAGGTGGATCAACGGCACGCCCGCGGCCGGCCGCATGGTGATGCGCGGACCGGCGACGTCGCTGAGCGCCGGCGCGACGAGCAGGTCGATGCCGCGCCCCTCGAGCGCCCAGGCGAGGTGACGGACGGCATCGGCGCCGATCCGTCGGCTGGGCGTCACGGCCACCGCGTCCGCCCCGACGGAGGCGACCAGATCGCTGACCGAGGAGACCCACGCGTCGAGGCGTTCCGGGGCGGGCTCGGGCGGCTCGTGCGACGCGACCACCACGTAGCCGGCGTAGTGATCGCTCTGCATCTCGGCGGTCAGGTCCGCGACGCGCTCGCTACCGCCGATGAGGACGGTCCGAAAGCAGCTGTGCCCGCTCTCGCGTGCGCGGTACAGCAGACGACGTGCGAGCCAACGCTCGACCATGAGCATCACGAGGCCCAACGGAAGCGAGACGAACACGTAGATCCGGGAGACGTCCGAGTCGAAGAAGTAGCTCACGCCAGCAACGACGGCGAAGAGCAGGATCGCCGCTTCGACGAGGCGGTTGAACTCCTCCGGTCCGACACCGAGGAAACGTTCGTCGTAGCAGCCCCGCACGTACAACGCGCCGAGCCACAGGAGCACGAGGCCGAAGCCCAGCGCGCGGTAGGGCGCGAAGGCCTCCTGGGCGGTGGTCGGGAGACCGAACCGGACGAGGTAGCCGACCGTCGTCGCGACGACGACGACGCCGGCGTCGGCCACCGCGACTCGCCGGCGGTACGCCCGAAGCGGGCTCGAACGCGGTGCATGGTCGCGGTAGAGGTAGTCCGGGAGCGCGACGACGGGCCGGGAGTAGTCCCTGCGTTCGTCGGTCGACACGGCCTATCCCCTCGGTGGCTTGCGACGGTGGGCACACCCTAGTCAGAGCGGCGGCATCGCGGGGGTCGTGCGACCCTGGGTGCGTGACGAGGCGATGGTCCCTCGCGGGCGCCGCGATGGCCAGCGTGCTGGCAGCCACCTTCGGGCATGCCGGTCCCGCCTCGGCTGGCACCGAGGGACTGCCCCCCTCCGGCGCGAACGTGGCCCAGCACCCCGTCGTCGGCCTGGCCGTTCCGTGGGCGGTGGGACTGACCCGCGCCTCCGGAGGACACGATCCGGGGGAGTGGCCGCCGTTCCGGCTCCCGGCGCTGCGTCTGTGGGACAGCCGGACGACGTGGCGCGACCTTCAGCCGGCCCCCGGCCGGTGGGACTTCCGCACGCTGGACGCGATCGTGGCCAAGGCCGCCGTCCACGGGACGGACGACGTCATGCTCGTCCTGGCCGGCACTCCGTCGTGGGCCGCGGTCCGCACGACGGCGGACGACGCTCCGTGGATCGGCCCGGGGTCGGCGTCACCGCCACGCGACCTGCGAGCGTGGTACGACTGCGTGTCGACGGTCGCCTCGCGCTACCGCGGTCGCATCGA
>JAFIHP010000415.1 GCA_017849335.1 Actinomycetales bacterium
AACGCTGCCCTCATCTGCCTCGCCCGGCGCAAGACCGACGTCCTGTTCGCCATGATCAGAGACCACAAGCCCTACACCCCCGCCCAGCCCGCTGCCGCTTGACGAACGACATAGGGACACCCCCCGACCGCGAACCGCCCAAAGACCGCCGAGACGACCCAGACGGTTGGTTTTAGGGGCGAAATGCCCGTTATGGCAACCATCCGAGTCGTGTCGGCGGTTGGCGCAGGGCGTGGCGCACTCGGCTGAGCATCACCGTCGGATCGGGGAAGACGTGCGTGAACACCCAGCGGACGAACTCCCACCCCCGGGCTCGTAGCGCCTCCTGCCGGTGCTTCTCCCGCAGGTGAGCCGACGGGTCGTCGTACTTCGCGAGCCCGTCTGCTTCCCCGATCAGGCCGAAGCGGTCCCAGCAGAAATCGACCCAGTACGTGCGTCCGTCGTCGCCGATGAGCGGGACACCGCAGCGCGGCTGCGGCACCGCGTTCTCGATCATCGCTGCCCGGGACAGCGACTCCAGCACGGACTCCGCGGCGGGATCGGCGAGCTCGACGGCCTGCCGAACCGTCGTCACCCATCGGTGCCCCGCGTACGCCCCGACGGCGTACCTCCACCGCACGCGGAGCGCGCCGACGACCGCCGGGTCGATGACGGCCGCGCGCACGGCCGATGTGCCAGCTTGCTCCGCAGCCGCGAGACGCATCGCGGCGTCGATCACCACGAGCGCTCCGCGCAGCGACCTGCCCGCCGCGGTCTCGATGCTCGTCCGGACGAGGTCCGTCATCCTCAGTCCGCCCGCCGTGAGGATCCACTCCGGCGGGGTGTCGCATCCGTGCACCGTCAGCCAGTCATCGACTCGGGCGGCGCCCACCCGGGTGACGTGGGTCGACGGGAACGCGAGCAGCGCGGCCTCCACCGCCCACCGGCGACGATCGGCGATCTCCGCCGTCCGCCAGGCGTCGGTCGGCACGACGATGCCCCGACGCAGGACGGTCAGCGCGCCCGCTCCGACGGCTGTGCGTACGCGCTGACGACCGATCCCGCGTTCGGCGAGGACAGCCACGTGCTGCGGTCCGCTCGCGCACGCGGCGACCTGGGCGACGGTAGCGGCGACGCTGGCGGACCACGGCATCCGCGCAGGCTGGCGCACCCGCACGTTCCGCGTCGTCCGCCGTCCACAGGCCAACCCGCGACACGACTCAGACGGTTGCCAAATCAGACATATCGACCGCCAAACCAACCGCCTGGGTCGTGTCGGCGGTCTGGGGTCAGCCGCCGCTGACGTTGAGCTCGGCGGAGGCGAGGAACGCCCGGTCGCACTCCTGCAGCGTCGGCGAGTCCAGCCAGCGGTCCGGCAGCGTGGGTCGACGGTTGCCCGACGTCCGGCCGCGCGGCGCCCCCTGCACCTGCGGGTCCGCCCGCTGGTCGGGCTCGATCTGCGCGAGCAGATCGTCCAGGCCCGCGAGGCTCTCGACCATGCCGAGCGCCTGGCGCACGGGCTGACGAACGGTGTACCCCTTCAGATACCACGCCATGTGCTTGCGGATGTCGCGGCAGCCGCGCTCCTCGCCGTAGTCGTCGACGAGGAGCTGCGCGTGCCGGCGCAGCGTCGCGAGCACGACCGGCAGGTCCGGATCCGCCGGCACCGGAGCGCCCGCGAACGCCGCGGCCAGCTGCCCGAACAGCCACGGCCGGCCCAGGCACCCGCGACCGACGACGACGCCGGCGGCCCCCGTTTCGTCCACCAGGCGCACGGCGTCCGCCGCCGTCCAGACGTCGCCGTTGCCGAGGACCGGCACGCCCGAGCCGTCGAGCTCGCGCACCAGCCGCGCGATCGTCGTCCAGTCCGCCTGGCCCGCGTACATCTGCGCCGCCGTCCGACCGTGCAGCGCGACCCACGCGACGCCCTCCTGGGCCGCCGTCCGACCGGCCTCCAGGTACGTCACGTGCTCGTCGTC
The DNA here is from genome assembly GCA_017849335.1 of Actinomycetales bacterium. Lineage (GTDB taxonomy): Bacteria > Actinomycetota > Actinomycetes > S36-B12 > S36-B12 > UBA10649. The sequence goes on from JAFIHP010000415.1 coordinate 1,959, forward strand.
GACGCCGACGCGCATCTTCACCGACACCCCGACGCGTCCGTCCGCCGCGTCGACGGCCGCGCGAACGATGGCGCGGAACAGGTCGCGCTTCCACGGGAGCGCGCTCCCGCCGCCTCGACGGGTCACCTTGGGAACCGGGCACCCGAAGTTCAGGTCGACGTGATCGGCGCGGTCCTCGTCGACGAGGAGCCGGACCGCGGCAGCGATCGTCGCCGGGTCGACCCCGTAGAGCTGGACGGCGCGCGGACTCTCGTCCGCCGCGAACGTGACCAGGTCGAGGGACTCGGCGTTGCGCTCGACGAGGGCCCTCGACGTGACCATCTCGGAGACGTAGAGGCCGCCGTCCGCGCCGGTGACGGCCCGTGCGCTCTCGCGGGCGAGCCGCCGGAAGGCCCGGTTGGTGATGCCCGCCATCGGCGCCAGCACCACCGGCGGCTCGAACGGGAGGGTCACTGGGAGATTCTCCCCCGGAGTGCGGCAGACTTCTTCCCGACAGGTCGTCGGGAACGCCTAGGGCGGGAGGAGCCGACCATGAGCGCAGCGACCGCGGACACCCCACGCGTGGTGATCGAGGGACCTCGCCGATGGTTCGCCCTGGCCTTCCTGGCGCTCGGCGTCGCGATGATCATTCTCGACGCGACGGTCGTCAACGTCGCGATCCCGACGATGGTCAAGGACCTCGGCCTCACCACGACCGACGCCGAGTGGGTCACCGCCGCCTACTCGCTGACGTTCGCCTCGCTGCTCATCTTGTGGGGCCGCGTCGCCGACCGGGCCGGCCGCAAGCTCATGTTCCTCCTCGGCGTCGTGGTGTTCGTCGGAGCCAGCGTCCTGGTCGCGGCGTCGGAGACCTCCACGACGCTCATCGCCGCGCGCGCCCTCCAGGGCATCGGCGGGGCGATGATCCTGCCGAGCTCGCTCTCGGTCATCAACGCCGTCTTCGTCGGCCGCTCACGCGCGGTCGCGTTCGCCGTCTGGGGCGGCACGATCGGCGGGATGGCGGCCCTCGGGCCGCTCGTCGGCGGCTGGCTCACCACCTACGCGTCGTGGCACTGGGCCTTCCTCATCAACGTCCCGATCGGCCTGATCGTGCTCGCCGGCGTGCTGTGGGTCGTCCCCGAGACGCGGGAGAGCAGCGGACCACGCGGCATCGACCTGCCCGGGACGGTGCTCATCACCGCCGGCCTGCTCGGGGTCGTGTTCGGACTGATCGAGGCGACCCGGTACGGCTGGATCGAGCCGATCTCGACGTTCGCCGTCGGCTCGTGGACCTGGCCGTTCACCTCGATCTCTCCGGTCACGGTCGCGTTCGTCGGCGGCCTGCTGCTGCTGGGCGTGTTCGTGCTGGTCGAGCGCCGACGCGGGCTGGCCGGCAAGGTCGTCGTCGTCAACCTCCGCCTGTTCGGGGTCCGCAGCTTCGGTGCCGGCAACGCCGTCGCCCTGCTCGTCAGCCTGGGCGAGTTCGGCCTTCTGTTCGCGCTGCCCCTGTTCCTGCAGTCGACGCGCGGGTACGACGCGATGCAGACCGGCGTCATCCTCACGGCACTGGCAGCGGGCTCGTTCGTGTCGTCGGGTCTCGGCGCTCCGCTCGCCCAGCGGTTCGGGCCCGTTCGCGTACTCCAGGCGGGCATGGCGTTCGAGGCGGTCGGGATCCTGGCCCTCGGCTTCGTGCTCTCGACGACCGTGACCGGGTGGCAGCTGGCGCCGTGGCTGTTCGTCTACGGCATGGGCGTCGGCTTCGCGACCGCCCAGCTGACGGGCGTGATCTTGTCCGAGGTGCCGGTCGAGCAGTCGGGACAGGCCAGTGCGGTCCAGTCGACCTCTCGCCAGGTCGGCGCCGCGTTCGGCACGGCGATCATCGGCGCCACCTTGATCTTCGGTCTCGGCTCGACGGCCACCCAGCTGGAGGACCGGGGCGTTCCCGCGCCGGTCGCCGAGCAGGTGTCGCAGGCGGTGTCGTCGTCGGCCGGCCAGGCGATCCCCGCCCTGTCGGCCGAGCCGGACGGCGAGGTCCTCGTGGAGGGCGCGTCGCAGGCGTTCGCCGACGCGATCAAGCTCGTGGCCTGGGTGGCAGGCGGGTTCGTCGCCATCGGCCTGCTCGCCTCGTTCGCCCTCCCCCGCAACGCAGCGCGTGTGGAGTCGGAGGGGTACGAGCCGGCACGGAAGCCCGACGCCGACTCCGCGGACGACGCCGATGCCTGACGTGACGACCCGGGAGGCCACGGCCGCCGATCGCGACCGGGTCGTCGCGCTCTGGCACGACTGCGGGCTGACGCGGCCCTGGAACGCCCCGGTCGCCGACTTCGACCGGGCCGTCGACGGACCGACCTCAGCCGTGCTCGTGCGCGAGACCGCCGGCGACGTCGTCGCATCGGCGATGGTCGGGTACGACGGGCACCGGGGCTGGGTCTACTACGTGTCGGTCGACCCGAACCACCGGGGCGGTGGTCACGGCGCCGGCATCATGGCCGCCGCCGAGGACTGGCTGCGGGCACTCGGCGCACCGAAGCTGCAGCTCATGGTGCGAGCCGACAACGGCATCGCGGCGGGGTTCTACGAGGCGATCGGCTACGAGCCGGGCCAGTCGCAGTTCTTCGCCACGTGGCTCCAGCCGAATCGCGCGGTAGACCCGCCACAATGACGCCATGACGACGGAGCCGGCCGGCGACGCCCGGCACGTCGTCGTCATCGGTCACGCCGATGTGGGTCGGCGCGCCTGCGCGCTGCTCACCCGGCGCGGGATCCGGACGACCCACCTCGACGAACCGACCGACGCGCAGGTGCGCGAGGCGCTGTCCGGCCCGGTCGACGGCGTCGCGGTGCTGCTGCACGACGACATGCGGGCGCTGCGCTACTGCCTCGCGGTCGCCCACGTGCGCCCCGGGATCCGGCTGTTCGTCGCGATGTTCGACGGGACGGCGCGCGCGCAGCTCGAACGGACGGTGCCCAACTGCGTGGTCCTGTCCCCCGCGGCGATCGCCGCGCCCAGCATGGTGGCGGCGGCGATCGCCCCCGACCACGTCGCGGTCCGCCGGGCCGCGTCGGGACGCGAATGGGTGACGGTCGACGCGACGGCGGAGTCGGAACGCGCGAGCATCCACCCGTTCCAGCCCGCCGGGCGACTGCGTCTGCGGGGAGTCCTCGGTCGTCTGCGCGGCCAGCTCCACCCGTACGACGCGGGATCGGCGGTCCTGCTCGGCGGCGCGTTCGGACTGCTCGCCGTCATCGCCGTAGACACCCTCGTCGGCCTTCGGCACGACTCGTTCGTGCGCGCCCTCTACGACGCGACCCGTACGACCGCGACGATCTCCGCCCCGGAGCTGGCGGACGAGACCTGGGTGCTGGCCTGGGCCACCGTCGCGGCCCTCCTCGTCATGGGCTTCCCCGCCGCGTTCGCCGCCGGCATCGTGCACCACCTGATCTCGGGCCGGCACGTCGCGCTCGTCGGCCGTCGCGTCATGCCGCGGTCGGGGCACGTCGTCGTCACGGGCATGGGGCAGGTCGGCGTCCGGCTCGCGCAGGAGCTGCGCGACCTCGGCGTCGCGGTCATCGGCGTCGAGCGGTACGACAACGCCCCTGCGCTGCCGGTCGCCCGCGACCTGTGCATCCCGGTCCTCGTCGGCGATGCGGCGTCACGGCGGGTCCTGCGGCGGGCGAGCCTTCGCCGGGCGGTCGCGGTGGTCACGGCAGGCAGCGAGGAGCGCGACAACATCGCGGTCGCCGTCGCCGCCCAGGCGGTGGACCCCGCCGTGCAGGTGGTCATCCGTGCCGGGGCGGACGACGCCATCGACGAGACGCGTTCGCTGTTCCACATCGGCTCCGTCGTCGACGTGAACGGGCTCACCGCGGCGTACGTCGTCGAGTCGATGGTGCAGCAGGCGCCGTACTGCGTGGTCTCCGACCGCGACCGCGTCCTCGCGATCGACGCGTCCGGCGCGGTCGTCGCGCTCCTGCCGGAGTGCACGGTCCGCTGCGACTGCGGCTGACCTAGACGGTATGGGGTGACGGGCTGAGGCCTCACTCGCGATTGTTCGTGGGTTGCCGGCGGATGGGCCGCTGGTAGAGCCACAGTCGTGAGGAGGCCCCAGTGGGTCATGAGCGTACTTTCGTCGGGTTGGACGTGCATG
>JAFIHP010000416.1 GCA_017849335.1 Actinomycetales bacterium
CATTCGACGATGACCTCCGGTGTCACCCGGCGGGCCAGCCACGCCACGCCGGGGACGACGAGCGGGGCCAGCACGACGGCGTACAGGGCGCTCGTGAGCGCGAACTGGGGCACCGCGCTCCACTCGACGCGATCGCCCAGGACCGCGTCCAGCGCCGCCACGGCCAGCGTCGCGGCGCCGGCCGCCAGGCCGACGATGCCCATGAGCAACGGGACCGTTCGATCACGCGGGTCGATGATGAATCCCGTGACGTACCCGATGACCAGGTAGACCAGCGCGTTGACCCCGATGGGGGTGTCCGCCGGTGGAGCGAGGTCGATCAGCACGCCCCCGACGAAGCCGGCGACCGCGCCACGGGTCGGACCCAGCGCGAGGGCGAGGGCGACGATGGTCACGACCACGAGGTCCGGCGTCGCCCCGGGGAGGCCCAGCCTCGACAACAAGGTCACCTCGACGACGACCGCCGCCAGCAGCAGCCCCACCATCAGCGCCGCCTGACGCCACAGCACGGGCTCAGCCTCCCCCGGACGACGGCGCCCGTGAGGCCGGCTGCTCGACCTCGTTCGCCGCCGACGACGTGGGGGTCGACTCCGGGGTCGACCCGGTGTCCCAGCTGGTTCCGGTTCCGCCGAGCGGCGCGGGGCTGCTGGAGGAGTCCAGCTGCTGGCCCTTGCCGAGGACCGAGTCACGCGGGTCGGTTCGCGGCGGGCGCGTCACGACGCCGACGACGGACAAGGTGGAGACGTCCACGAACGGTTCGACCTTCGCGACCCGCGTGAGGTCTCCGGCAGAGCCGCTCACGCTGACGATGCGCCCGATCGGCAGTCCGGGTGCGTACGGGCGTCCGGACTTCGACCCGAAGGTGACGAGCGCGTCGCCGACCCGCACGTCGGCCATCGGGTCCAGCAGCTGGAAGTCCAGCGAGTGCTGGTCGCCGGTGCCGCTGACGACCCCGATCTCCTCGGAGCCGGCGATGCGGGCACCGACCGACGACTCGGCGTCGGTGACCAGCATCACCGTGGCGGTGCCCGAGGTCGTCTTCACGACGTGCCCGACCAGGCCGTCGCCGTTGATGACCGACATGTCGTTCGCGACGCCGTCGTTGCGGCCGGCATCGACCGTGACGGTCCAGGCGAAGTCCTGGGCCGGGCCGACGGCGACGACCTCCGCGGGGACGAACCGGTAGTCGCCCACGCTCGAGACCCGCAGCAGCGCGTCGAGGGCGTCCGCGCGCGCCTTGTCGCTTTGCAGCGTGGTCAGGTCACCGCGGAGGGTGCTGTTCTCCGAACGCAGCGTCTGGATCTGGGCGGCCTGGTCGCGCATGTCCGACCACCAGCTGCTGGCACCGGTCACCGGCGAGAACACCGTCGCCGCCACGCGCTCGAGGCCGCCGATGATGTTCGCGCCGAAGCTGCGCAGCCCGCCCAGCGGCCCCTGGCCGCCGCGCAGGTCGAGGATGATGAAGGTCAGCGACGCGACGATCAGCACGGCCAGGACCATGCGGGTGCGACGCGACAGCATGAGGACAGTGTCTCCTGCCGAAGACGGCCCGGCCGCGATCGGGCGGCCGAGGCGGCGTCAGCGGCGCGGCTCCGAGACGAGGACCTGCTGGAGGGCGTCGAACTCCTCGACGCACTTGCCGGAGCCGAGCGCGACGCAGTCCAGCGGGCGGTCGGCGATCAGGATCGGCATGCCGGTCTCGTGCCGCAGCCGCTCGTCCAGACCTCGCAGGAGCGCTCCCCCGCCGGTCAGGACGATGCCGCGATCCATGATGTCGCCGGAGAGCTCGGGCGGCGTGCGGTCGAGGGTCGCCTTCACGGCATCGACGATGGCGTGCACGGGACCGTCGATCGCGCGCCGGATCTCCTCGGCCGACACGACGATCGTGCGCGGCAGGCCGCTGATCAGGTCACGGCCGCGGATCTCGGCGTGCGGCTCGTCGGGCATCGGGAAGGCGGACCCGATGGCGACCTTGATCTCCTCGGCGGTCCGCTCGCCCAGCATGAGCGAGTACTCCTTCTTCACGTGCTCGATGATCGCGTTGTCGAGTTCGTCGCCGCCGACGCGGACCGACAGCGAGCAGACGATGCCGCCGAGCGAGATGACCGCCACCTCGGACGTGCCACCGCCGATGTCGACCACCATGTTGCCCGTCGGCTCGTGCACCGGCAGCCCCGCACCGATGGCCGCGGCCATGGGCTCTTCGATGATGAAGACCTTGCGGGCACCGGCGGCGTAGCCGGCGTCCTTGACCGCGCGCTGCTCGACCCCGGTGATGCCCGACGGCACGCAGACGACCAGCCGCGGCTTGGCCAGGTGACGGCGCTTGTGCACCTTCTGGATGAAGTAGCGCAGCATCCGCTCGGTGGTGTCGAAGTCGGCGATGACGCCGTCCTTCAGGGGCCGGATCGCGACGATGTTGCCGGGTGTCCGGCCGATCATCCGCTTCGCCTCGGACCCGACCGCCAGGATGCCGCCGGTGTTGTTGTTGATCGCGACGACCGACGGCTCGTTCAGGACGATGCCGCGACCGCGCACGTAGACCAAGGTGTTGGCGGTGCCCAGGTCGACGGCCATGTCGCGGCCGACGAAGGAGGAGCCGCCGAACGTCGACGAAGTCGCCATGAGGGGAAGAGGCCTTCCTCGCGGGTGAGGGACCCCCATCCTAGATCCTGGCCGCGGCGCCGATCACACCACGTACCCGGATTGCCCCGATATCCCCCGATTCGTGCGGCTAGTGCTCGGCGATGCGCGCGGCTCGCTCGATCTCCTTGCTCCGCAGGAAGTCCTCCAGCCGCGCCGCGACCTCCGGCGTCGCCGGCAGATCGAACGCCGCCGTCGTCACCGCGCCGAGGTCGGCGCGGTAGTCGTGCCCGCGGCTCTCGAACAGCCCGGGCTTGACGTTCGTCGCGAACATCGTGTCGACGAAGGCCTGCGCGAAGGTGATGCCCGGCTTCCAGGTCATCCCGGCGGGCACGTTGCGGCCCCGGGTGCCGTCGGTGGGAAGCCAGGCGGGGCGGTGGGTGAGCAGGAGCGGCCGGAACCGCACGACCGGATCGCCGTCGTGCTCGAGGAACCACACGCGCGGCCGCGGGTCGGGCACCGGCTGGGGCAGCTGCTCGGGACGGTCCACGGTGTAGGACTCGTCAGCGCACAGCGCGTGGAACTGGTCCGAACGCTCTCCGCCGGGGGTGCCGACCCACAGCGCCGCCGAGACTCCGTAGCGGTCCAGGTCCGCCGGACCGGCCGGAACCGCCATCTCCTGGACGCCCGCGCCCAGGCTCTCGCCGTACAGCAGGATGCGCGGACGCGTCGGACGGTCGCGCAGCTCGTCGGCGATGGCGTCGAGCAGCAGCCGCTGCGTCAACGCCGCGAGCCGGCGCTTGCCCAGCGAGAGGAACGACGGCAGGAGCCCGTACCCCACCGCCACGGCGGCGCTGTCGCCGCGCGAGAGCACCTCGAGGATGTCGACGGGGAACGAGTTCGCGTACCCGGTACCGGCCGGCGCCTGGACCAGAAGGTTCGCCCGGTCGAACGCACCGGTGCGTCGCAGCTCGGCCATGGCCAGCGCGACCCGCTGCTCGGGAGTGGGCGCGGCGTCGACCCCCACGAAGACGCGGACGGGGCTGGCGACCGGATCCAGGCCCGTCACCAGTCGGATGTCGTCCGGCGTCGACACCGAGCCCACGAACCGGGCGCCTTCGCGCCCGAGATCCGCCAGCGAGACGGACGATCCCGGGCCAGCGGACACGTCCGCGTCCGACGGCGGCGTCGCGAACCCCGGGTCGAGCTGACGCCCGGTCTGGGTCAGCCCGCCGAGGACCTTGCGTGCGACGACGGTCCCGGCGACGGCGGTCCCGGCGACCGCCGCCGCTCCGACGAGCACCGGTGCGACCGACGTGACCGGTCCCGGCCCGCGGCCGGCGAGCGCGCGCACGCACGAGCTCACGAACCCGACCTTGACGCCGACGACCACGCCCGTCAGGCCGCCCAGAGCGAACGGGAACGCCGTGCGGACCTGGTCCGGCCACGGGACGAGGGTCTCCCCCCGCGACGCGGCCGCCACCGTGCCGCCCGCCGCGACACCTGCGGCGACGCCGACGAGCGCGGGGCGCATGACTACGCCAGCCCGGGGAAGAACAGGGCGACCTCCCGGGCAGCGGACTGCGGGGAGTCCGAGCCGTGCGTCACGTTGTTCTGCATCTCGGTCGCGAGGTCGCCGCGGATGGTGCCCTGAGCGGCGTTGACCGGGTTCGTCGCCCCCATCATGTTGCGCCACTGGACGATCGCGTCCGGGCCCTCGATGAGGGCCGCGACGAGCGGACCACCGGTGATGAAGTCGACGAGGTCGGCGAAGAAGGGCTTGTCGGCGTGCTCGCCGTAGTGCGCCTCGGCCGTCGCACGGTCGAGCGTGCGCAGCTCCATGGCGACGAGGACGAAGCCCTTGCGCTCGATCCGCCCGAGCACCTCCCCGACGAGGCCGCGCGCCACGCCGTCGGGCTTGATGAGGACGAGGGTGCGCTCAGACACGAGGAAGCTCCTTGATGCGAAGGGTGCGACGCCGCGCGTTCGCGGGCCGCCGCGATCCTACCGAGGGGCTCCCCCTGAGCAGGGGCCGACGATGCTCAGGCGGGGTCGTCCGTCGCCGCCTCGGCTGCCGCGGCGCGGTCGTACGTGTGGCCGAGGTGGATGGCGATGCCCCACAGCACCGCGAACACCAGGCCGATGACGAGCATGGACCAGCCGGCGACCAGCGCGGTGGCGAGGACGAGTACCTGCATGACCCAGCCGACCGTCAGTCCCCACGGGCTGCGCAGCGTCCCGATCGCCAGGGCGAGCAGCACCATGATGGCCAGGCCGACACCCCACGCCAGCCGCACGTTCGACACCGCGCCCGTGGACGTCGCCAGGGAGGTGGCCAGCAGGACGACCAGGATCTCCATCCCCAGGACCGACGAGCACAGGACCTTCATCGCCCGGACTCCGGAACCAGGAGGGCCCGGGCATGGCCGACCATGGCGATCGATCCGGTGACCAGCACGCCCGCTCCGCCGTACTCGCCACTCTCCTCCGCGAGAGCGGCAGCACGGTCGATCGCATCGATCAGGTCCGGCTCGACCTCGACCCGGTCATCGCCGACGACGTCGATCGCGATCGCCGCCAGGTCGTCCACCGACAGCGCGCGCGGCGATCGTGGAGCCGTGACGACGAACCGGTCGACGGCCGGTGCGAGGGCCTCGATGATCCCGGCGGCGTCCTTGTCAGCGAGGACGCCGACGACGGCGACGAGCGAGGTGAAGTCGAACGAGTCGGCGAGCGCCGCGGCGAGCGCGGTCGCGCCGTGCGGGTTGTGCGCGGCGTCGAGCACGATCGTGGGGCTGCGGCGGACGATCTCCAGCCGGCCCGGGGACGTGACGGAGGCGAAGCCGGCCCGGACGAGGTCCGGGTCCAAGGTTCCGAGCCCGCCGAGGAACGCCTCCACCGCCGCGAGGGCGAGCGCAGCGTTGCGGGCCTGGTGCTCGCCGAAGAGCGGGAGGAACACGTCGTCGTACGTTCCGTGCAGTCCCGTCAGCGACAGCACCTGCCCCCCGACGGCCACGCCCCGTCCGGCGACACCGAACTGCTGGCCCTCGCGGGCGACTGTCGCGTCGACCTCGACGCTTCGCGCGAGCAGGACGCGCTCGACACCGGGTTCCTGTGCGGCCAGGACCGCGACGGCACCGGGCTTGATGATGCCGGCCTTCTCGGCGGCGATGTCCTCGACCGTCTCGCCCAGGTAGTCGCGATGGTCCAGGCCGACCGGCGTGACGACGGCGACCGCGCCGGCGGCCACGTTCGTCGCGTCCCACGTGCCGCCCATGCCGACCTCGACGACCGCGACGTCGACGGGAGCGTCGGCGAACGCGGCGAACGCGAGCGCGGTGATCGTCTCGAAGAACGAGAGCTCGGGTCCGCCGTCGGCCACGGACTGCGCGTCGACGACCGCGACGTACGGCTCGATCTCGTGCCACGCGCCCAGCGCCCGCTCGGCGTCGATCGGCTGCCCGTCGAACAGGATCCGCTCGCGCGGGTCGACCAGGTGGGGCGACGTCACAAGGCCGGTGTGCAGCCCGAACTCGCGCAGGAGCGCCTCGATCATCCGCGCGGTCGAGGTCTTGCCGTTCGTGCCGGTGACGTGGATGACCGGGTAGTTGCGCTGCGGAGCGCCCAGAAGGTCGGTCAGGGCGCGGATTCGGTCCAGGCTCGGCTCGATGCGGTGCTCGGGCCAGCGTCGCTGGAGGTCGGCCCACACCGCGGTGAGGTCGTCGGAGTCGGACACAGTCGGAGTTTACGGATCGCGCCCGCCCCCGCCCGTGTTGAGGTTGGTGGCGGTTCGCGGGTCCGCGAACCGCCACCAACGTCAACACCGGGGGGCAAGGGGGGCAAGGG
>JAFIHP010000417.1 GCA_017849335.1 Actinomycetales bacterium
CAGCAGCAGACCGGGGCGACCCCACCGGCCACGTCCGCGGCGAGCGCTCCCCCGGCGAAGACCGACGGCGAGGGCGGCGGCGTCGGCCGCGTGGCGTTCGCGGGCGGCAGCGCAGTGGTCCTCGGGGTCGGCGCCTGGGTGTTCGGCGTGCTCACGCCGTTCACCACCGCGACCGAGCTGGGCATCGGCGCCGCCATCGGAGCGTTCGTCACGGGCCTGGTGGCGGGCCCCCCGCGCTGGATGTCGAAGTAGGCGCCGCAGCCTCGTCCCGCCGCTGGTCGGCCTCGATGATGGCGCCCCACAGCAGCGCGACGAAGCACAGGTACAGCCACAGCAGGACGACGACGGCGGTCCCGAAGACCAGCACGGCGGCGCTCAGGCGCGTCGAGAACCGGGCGGAGACGCCCACGCCGGCCGTCGACGCGAGGATCCCGACCGTTCCCACCAGCGCCCCGCGCGAGGTCCAGGCCACGGGCTCCGCCCGGTTCGGCGCGTGCTGCAGGAGCCAGCGGACGGCCAGGTAGACGACCGCCGCGATCAGCACCCAGTCGATCCACCACGTCCCGGTCAGGACCGCGGGCCCGTCCACGCCGAGCCACTGCAGGACGCTCGGCAGGACCGTCGCGACCACGATCAACCCCACCCCGACGATGAGGCCGACCAGCGTGACCACGGCGGAGATCGCCCGCTCGACGAGCCCGGAGCGCGTCTCGCGGACGTCGAAGATCGTGTTCATCGCCATCCGCAGGCCGAGAACCACCTTCGACGCGGCATAGACGGCGACGACGGCGCTGACGAGCGTGGTGATCGTGAACGCGCTCGCGCTCGCGGTCTCGATCGTCGACAGGACGGCCTCCAGGACCGGCGAGAACGCGTCGACCGTCCCCGGCGCGCGCTCGGCGAGGCGGTCGAGCGCGGCGCGTACCTGGTCCGGATCGAGCACGAGCCCCGCGAGGGTGCCGAAGGCCAGTGCGGCTGGGACGACCGACAGGGCGACGAAGTAGGCCAGCCCTCCGGCCGCGAGTGCCACCCGCGACCGCTGGTACTCCAGCGAGAGCCGCTGCACCCACGCGACCAGAGCACGGACCCGATCCACGTCGACATCCTGGCCGACATCCCAGCCGCGGGACCGTCCCGCCGCGCTGATAGCCTTGGCCGGCCCGAGCCCCCGTAGCTCAGGGGATAGAGCGCCGGTTTCCGGTACCGAAGGTCGCAGGTTCAAATCCTGCCGGGGGCGCCCACGACGTTCAGCTGGTCGCGGCCAGCCGCCGCGCACGAACCGGCACGGCGACCCGCACGACGCGCAGCGCGCGTGCGCCCTCCACGCCCGCCCACACGACGGCGGCCTCGACGAACAACGACGCCAGGCCGAGCGGCTCCGTCCAGTTGCCGATGTCGTCCGTCGCCCCGGGCATCCCGACCGTGCGATTCACCACGTAGCCGCCGAACACCGCCAGGGCCAGTGCGGACGACGCGAGGAGGGCTCGCGGGTCCCGGGGGACGGCGACCAGTCGCGCGAGCACGATGGCCGCGCCGATGACCCCGAGGTAGGCCCATCCGAGGTACGGGGTCTCCTCGAACTTGCCGGGCAGGTCCAGCAGGTGGATGAGGGCGATGCCGAGAAGGCCGACCACGACGACGCGTCGCCACACGTCAGCGCTTCCCGTGCGGTCGTCAGCGGTGCCGGACAGGGTGGGCGCATTGCGCAGTGAGGTATCCATGCCGACGATCGTGGCGGACCGCCGAGGGGGACGACGCCCGCCTAACCTCGAGCTTGCCCGTCCTCGAACACGTCATACCTGCGCCACAGCGCGCTCTCAGCCAGCCTGGTCGGCCCGCTCCGCGAGCACGCCGGCGAGCGCGCGGAACGCCGCGTCGGCCGGGTGCGCGTCCGCCACGTTCGACTCGTTCATGTAGACCACGATGCTCGCGCCGGTGGCGTTGTCGTGGAACGTCGCGGCGGTGAACCCGACGCCCTCGCCGTTGTGGCCCCACCATCCGTCGGTCTCGCCCATGCCCACGGCATACCGGTCGTACGGGGGCTTGGGAATGGGATGGCCGACCTGCCGGAGCTCCTGGGTGGCCGGCTCCAGGAGCGCCCCGGTCGCGAGCGTCTGCGCCCAGACCCGACCGTCGTCGAGCGTCGAGAACAGTCCGCCGGCCGGGCCCAGGATCGAGGGGTTCTCGGTCTGTGCCTGCGGCACGCCGTCCGCGACGATGTACCCGACGGGGTGCGGACCGGTCCAGTCCGCGACGTCCGAGAGGTACCGCGTGCCGGACTGTCCCAGGGGCCGCAGGATGCGCTCCTCGAGGGCGTCGGCATAGGACTGACCGGTGACCTTCTCGATCACCGCACCGAGCAGGTTGGTGTTGGCGTTGGTGTACCGGTACTCGGTCCCGGGGGCGAACTGCGCCGGCTTGCCCAGCACGAAGCTGTTGAGGTCGGCGAGGGTGTAGATCTTGGTCGGATCGGCGGAGAAGTCGTCCACGAACTCCTGGGTCACGTAGTCGGCGTTGCCGCTGGACATGTTCGCGAGCTCGAGCAGCGTGATCGTGTCCCCGTCGGTGACCCCGTCGACGTACTGGTCGATGGTGTCGTCCAGGCTCAGGGCTCCCTCGTCGGCGAGCTGGAGGAGCATCGTCACGGTGTAGGACTTCGTGATGCTGCGGATCGGCCAGGTCATGTCGGTCGTGACGGGCACCGCGCCGTCGACGTCCGCGAGTCCGGCCGCCGTGGTCCACGAGCCCTCCCCCGGGATCCACACGCCGGCGGCGGCGCCGGGTACGGCGTAGGTCGTCATCACCTTCTCGAGCGCGGCCTGGAGCTGATCCTGGAGCGCGGCAGGGAGCTGGCCCTCCGGCGCGGGCGGACGTGCCGCGGCGGCGGATGCGGTCGGCGACGCGGCCGCCTCGCTCGTGCTGGTGGCGGCGGTCGAGCCGCTGGCGGAGCACGCGCCCAGGAGAAGCACGGCGGCTGCGCCGACGCCCACCGCCGCGAGCCGAGACCGTCGTGCGTTGGCAGAGGGCTTCGTCATGGGGTTCGTCCTCGCGGGCGTGGTGTCGGTCGGGGGCCTGCCCACGGTGCCGGACGCGGCCGGCCGGCAGCAATAGACCTGGGTCCCGTCACGACCGTCCCGGGGACGCCGACGCGGCGGATCGCGCGCCAGGTCCCGCGGCGATGACGGCCGCGGCATAGGCCATGCGATGGTCCGCCGACCACGGCGGCCCGAGCCGCTCCCGCATGTCGGCGATCGCCTCGGGCCCGGTCAGCCCGAGCAGAGCAGCCGCCTGGCCCTGGACGGTTCGCGCGTCGTACGTCGTCACGCCCCAGCCCCGGGCTCGGGCGACGTCGGCCAGGACCGATCGGTACATCACCGGATCGGCGCGGCTCTCGAACGGCACCCGGCGCATGGTCGCGACATCGGCCGGGAAACCCGGTGGGGTACGCCGCAACGCGAGCGCCTCGACCCGACCGAGCTCGTCGGCGAGGCCGTCGAGGGCGGCGCCGGTCGCCAGCACGGCGGAGGCCCGCACGCGGCCGATCACGGCCGCGAGGGCATCGTCGTCCGGTGGCGGCCCATCGGCATGCATCGCGTGGGCTCCCCCGAGGTGGTGCACCGGCGCAACCGGCTGCCCGGGCTCGACGAGCTCGACCCGGCGCCGGGCGACCACCCGGCCGTCGAGGTCGACAGCGACCACGACCGCCCAGCCGAGGTGGTCGGCGACGCCGACGTGCATCCCGGCCACCGCGGCCTACCGGCGGCGCAGGGACGCGTCCAGCAGCGTCGGCGAGAGGTAGCCGCCGTCCGGCGCCGACAGGTTCACGCCGGGCGGGACGATTTCGTCGATCCGGTCGAGCACGTCCGCCGCCAGCGTCACGTCGACCGCCCCGAGCTGGGACTCCAGCTGGTCCATCGTGCGCGGGCCGATGATCGGAGCCGTCACCGCCGGGTGCTGCATCACGAACGCGAGTGCCAGGTGGATCAGCGAGATCCCGGCCTCGTCGGCCAGCTCGGCCAGCGCATCGGCCGCCGCGAGCTTCGCCTGGTTGCCGGGCAGGCTCAGGTCGTACCGGACGGGGATCCGCTCGGCCCGGTGCGTCGTCGGGACCGGCTTGCCGACGCGGTACTTGCCCGTCAGCCACCCTCCGGCGAGCGGGCTCCACGGGATGACCCCGAGCCGGTACCCCTGCGCGACCGGAAGCATGTCGGCCTCGATCCCGCGGACGAGGATCGAGTACGGCGGCTGCTCGGTGACGAACCGTCCGAGCCCGCGACGCTGCGACGCCCACTGGGCCTCGACGATCTGGTGCGCGGGGAACGTCGACGAGCCGAATGCCCGGATCTTGCCCTGGCGCTGCAGGTCGGTCAACGCCCCCAGGGTCTCCTCGATATCCGTGTCCGGGTCGGGGCGATGGATCTGGTAGAGATCGATCCAGTCCGTGCCGAGCCGGCGAAGGCTGTTCTCGACCTCGGCGACGATCCACCGCCGCGAGTTGCCCCGCTTGTTGGGGTCGCCCCCCGTCCCCCCGAACGGCGTGTCCATCGGGAAGTGGACCTTGGTGGCGAGGATCACCTCGTCGCGACGACCGGCGAGCGCCCGGCCGACGATCTCCTCGGACACGCCCTGCGAGTACACGTCCGCGGTGTCGATGAAGTTGATGCCGGCATCGAGGGCGCGGTCGATGATCGCGACGCACGCATCGGGATCCGGCTCACCCCAGGCGCCGAACATCATCGCGCCCAGGCAGAGCTCGCTGACCTGCATGCCGGTCGTTCCGAGGGATCGGTAGCGCATGAGCCGAACCCTAGGCGCCGATCGCGACTACCGTGCGACGATGCCCGCCCTGGAGAACGTGAGCAGCCTGGCCCTCGCCCTGCCCGGGACCACCGAAGGGCTCGGACGGGCCGGGAAGCCGTGGCTGTCCTGGTACGTCGACGGCCGGTGCTTCGCCTGGGAGCGGACCTTCAGCAAGGCCGACGTGCGCCGGTTCGGCGACGCCCGCATCCCCGGCGACCCGATCCTCGCGGTGGCCACCGCCGGCCTGGAGGACAAGGAGGCGGTCCTGGCGCAGGGCCGCCGCGGCGTGTTCTCCATTCCCCACCTGGACGGCTACCCCGCGCTGCTCGTCGAGCTCTCCCGGGTCGGACCACGGGTGCTCGCGGAGCTGGTCGAGGACGCGTGGCTGGCGAAGGCGCCGCCTGCGCTCGTCGCCGAGCACCTCTCCTCCCGCCAGCGTTGAGGTTCAGAGCGTTTGCCGGCCCCGGAATCGCTCTGAACCTCAACATCGGCGGGAGGGTGGCGGCGGGACTCCTTAGTCGGCGCCGCCGACGTGGACGGGGCTGTCGGCGAGGGCGGTGACCTCGTCGTCGGTGAGCAGGCGCGAGCGGATGAGGAACCGCACACCCTCCGGGGCCTCGAGCGAGAACCCGCTCCCCCGGCCAGGGACGACGTCGACCGTGAGATGCGTGTGCGACCAGTACGCGCACGGCGACGCTGACACCCAGAACGCGATCGGCTCGTCGACGCCGTCGACGTCGAGCGCGGCCAGGCGCACGCCCTGCCCACCCGTACGGAACTCCCCCGCCGGGTAGCACATGGGGGCGGAGCCGTCGCAGCACCCACCGGACTGGTGGAACATCAACGGTCCGTGCATGGCCCGGAGGCGGCGCAGGACCTGCGCCGCCTCCGGGGTCACGTCGACTCGATCGACCATCGTCGGCGGCCTAGAAGAACCCGAGCGCCTTCGGCGAGTACGAGACCAGCAGGTTCTTCGTCTGCTGGTAGTGGTCCAGCATCATCAGGTGCGTCTCGCGTCCGATGCCGGACTGCTTGTACCCGCCGAACGCCGCGTGCGCGGAGTAGTCGTGGTAGCAGTTCGTCCACACGCGACCGGCGCTGATCGCCCGGCCCGCACGGTAGGCGGTGTTGCCGTCACGGCTCCACACGCCGGCACCGAGGCCGTACAGGGTGTCATTGGCCAGCGCCAGAGCTTCCGCTTCGTCCTTGAAAGTGGTCACGGCCAGTACCGGGCCGAAGATTTCTTCCTGGAAGATGCGCATCTTGTTGTGGCCCTTGAACA
>JAFIHP010000418.1 GCA_017849335.1 Actinomycetales bacterium
GCTGATCGTCGGCCAGGCGGAGTTCGACGAGATGGAGCAGATCCTGCGCGCCGTCCTCAGCCAGGCGTGGGGGCTGCTGTGACGGCAGCCGCCCACGGTGCCCTGCCCGACCCGGGATCGACCGCGCGGACGCGCATCCGGCGGATGCCCGAGCGGACCGTCAACGACAGAACCGTCCTGCACGCCGTGCTGGACGCCGGACGCGTCGCCCACGTGGCCGTCGTCGACGAGGACGGTCAGCCGTACGTCGTCCCCGTCGCGTACGCGCGCCGGGGCGACGAGGTCGTCTTCCACGGGTCGACCGGATCGCGGTTGTTCCGCGGCCTGGCCGCCGGGCAGCGGACGTGCCTGACCGTGACGTTGATGGACGGCCTCGTGGCCGCACGCAGCGCGTTCGAGTCGGGGATGAACTACCGCGGCGTCATGGTGCTCGGTGTCGTCCGTCGCCTCGACGGGGACGACGAGCTGGACGCGCTCCGCGTCATCTCCGACCACCTGCTGCCCGGGCGGTGGTCCGACTGCCGGCCGCCCACGCCGAAGGAACGCGCCGCGACGATGACCCTGGCCCTGCCGCTCGACGAGTGCTCGGTGAAGGTGAGGACCGGTGGCGCCGAGGATGATCCGGCCGATCTCGTCGATCCGGTCTACTCGCGGATCTGGGCCGGCGAGGTTCCGCTCGTGGAGTCCCTCGGCGAGCCCGTGACCGACGAGCACTGCCCCGCGGGGACGGCGGTCCCCGACTACGTGCGAGGCTGGGCGGCCTCATGACGAACGACCTTCGCGGCATCTCCCTGTGGTGGGACACGCTCCCCGACGACCTCCGCACTCCCCTCGGCAGCCCCCTGCCGGGCGCCGCGGACGCCGACGTCGCGATCGTCGGCGCGGGCTACACCGGCCTGTGGACCGCCTACTACCTGATCCGGGCCGACCCGTCGCTGCGCATCGCGATCGTCGAGGCCGAGCAGGCCGGCTTCGGCGCCAGCGGGCGAAACGGCGGCTGGGCGTCGGCGCTGTTCCCCGCGAGCATCGCCGCACTCGCGAAGCGCTCGTCCCGCGATGCGGCAATCCGGATGACCCGTGCGATGCAGGCGACTGTCGACGAGATCGGTGCCGTGGCAGCAGCCGAGGGCTGGGACATCGGTTGGGCGAAGGGCGGAACGGTGGTCGCAGCCCGGTCGCCGCTCCAGCGCGATCGCGCCCGTGCCGAGATCGACGAGTGGCGGTCGTGGGGCTTCGGGGAGGACGACTACGCGTACCTCGACGCGGACGACGCCGCACGGCGGATCGGTGCCACCGACGTCCTCGCGGCGACGTACACGCCGCACTGCGCGGCGATCCACCCCGCCCGGCTGGCGCGCTCCATCGCCCGGGAGGTCGTCGCCGCCGGAGTGCGACTGTACGAGCAGACGCCCGCCATCGCCATCGAGCCGGGCGTCGTGCGGACCGCTCACGGGGACGTCCGGGCGCCGATCGTCGTCCGAGCGACGGAGGGCTACACCCGCACGATCGCCGGCGAGGTCCGCACGCTCGCGCCGGTGTACTCGCTCATGCTCGCCACGGAGCCGCTGCCGGACGCCGTGTGGCAGGACATCGGCCTGGGTCAGCGGGAGACGTTCTCGGACGGGCGTCGGCTGATCATCTACGGGCAGCGCACCGCAGATGGGCGGCTCGCGTTCGGCGGACGAGGAGCGCCGTACCACTTCGGCTCCCGCATCTCCCCCGAGCAGGACCGGGACCCCGCGGTGCACGCGGCCCTGTGGCGCGTCCTCACCGACCTGTTCCCCGCTGTGGCGGGAGCCTCGGTGACCCACACCTGGGGAGGCCCGCTTGGCATCGCCCGCGACTGGTGGGCGTCGTGCGGTCTTGACCGCGCAACGGGACTCGCCTGGTCCGGCGGATACGTCGGAGACGGTGTCGGCACGGCGAACCTCGGCGGCCGCACCCTGGCCGACCTGATCCTCGACCGGCGGACCGACCTCATCGACCTGCCGTGGGTGGGTCATTCGTCGCCCCGGTGGGAGCCCGAGCCGCTGCGATGGGCGGCGACGAATCTCGGGCTGCGCGTCATGACGCGAGCCGATACCGTCGAGGAGCGCACCGGGCGCCCATCTCGCGCGGCACAGGTGTTCGCACGGCAGCTCGGTCACTGACGGCAGCTCACGGGGGACGACGTGACAGGCACATCGGGTCCGTCCACCACGCGTACGACCGCCCGCTCGGCAGCCGCGACCGCCTCCGGCATCGCCCGCGACGTCGTCCGCCGCGGCCAGTCCCGCCTCGACCGACGACTGTTCCCGACGCTCGTCGCCGGCCACGCCCCGACTGCCCGGCTCGCGCTGACCTACGACGACGGCCCGACCCCGGACCTGACCGACGTCGTCGCCGAGACGCTCGCCGCGCACGGGCACCGGGCGACCTTCTTCGTCCTAGTGCCGCAGGCCGAGGCGCACCCGTACCTGGTTCGCCGGCTGCTGGACCTCGGCCACGAGGTCGGCCTGCACGGCGTGGTCCACGAGAGGCTGCCGGGCCAGCCGTGGTCTGCGGTCCACCGGCAGCTGCGCGACGGCCGCGACCGGCTGGCAGCCATCGGCGCCCGCCCGACTCTCTTCCGGCCGCCATACGGCGCACAGAACCGACGGACCTACCTGCTCACGCGCGCTGCCGGACTTCGGCCGGTGGCCTGGAACGCCGACGTCCGGGACTACCAGGAGCCCGGACCGGACGCCATGCGCGAGCAGCTGGCCGTCAGCCTGCGTCCCGGCGCGGTGGTGCTCCTCCACGACGGCGCCGGCGAACGGCCCGGGTCCGAGCTCACCGCCGACCAGCGGGGCCGCCGCCTGTCGATCCTCGACCGGACGATGGTTCTCCTGGCCGAGCGCGCGCTCACGTCCGTGCCCGTGTCGGAGCTGTCCACCGCCGGCGCGCTCCGGGGGGCGTGGCTCTCTGCGTGACGTTCCCCTCGACGTCGGCGGCGGTTACGCTCCCGGGATGCAGGTCACGGAGCTCGGACACCTCGTCCTGTACGTGCGCGATCTCGAGCGGTCGGTGCACTTCTACCGCGACATCCTGGGCTGGCGGCCGATCCTCGGGGGCGACGACCTCCTCGGGGTGCCGGTCGCGGCGTTCTCGTCGCCCAACGGCCGCACGCACCACGAGCTGCTGCTCATCGAGGTCGGTCCCACCGCGGCCGCGCTTCCCCCGGGCCGGCGGGTCGGCCTGTATCACTTCGGCCTGAAGATCGGCGACAGCGACGACGACCTGCGCGAGGCGCTGGGGACGCTACGGGAGAACGGCGTCACCGTCCTCGGGGCCAGCGACCACACCGTCACGCACAGCCTCTACATCGCCGACCCGGACGGCAACGAGATCGA
>JAFIHP010000003.1 GCA_017849335.1 Actinomycetales bacterium
CGTGCCGTGGACCTCCCCGATGCCCATCGCCGGCTGGGGCTTCGCGCCGGCACTGGCCGCCGGGTGCACCGTCGTGCTCAAGCCGGCCGAGCTGACGCCGCTGACCGCGATCCGCCTCGGCGAGCTGGCGCTCGACGCGGGCATCCCCGAGGGCGTCTTCACCGTCGTCCCGGGCCGCGGCTCCGTCGTCGGCCAGCGGTTCGTCGAAAACCCGCTCGTGCGCAAGGTCGTGTTCACCGGCAGCACCGCGGTCGGCGAGCAGATCATGGCGGGTGCCGCACCGCAGATGAAGCGGGTGACCCTCGAGCTCGGCGGGAAGAGCGCGAACGTCGTGTTCGCCGACGCCGACCTGGAGCGGGCGGCGGCCACGGCCCCGTACGGCGTGTTCGACAACGCCGGCCAGGACTGCTGCGCGCGCTCCCGGATCCTAGTGCAGCGCAGCGTGTTCGACCGCTTCATGGACCTGTTCGAGACGGCGGTCCGCGGAGTCGTCGTCGGGGACACGACCCAGGAGGCCACCGAGATGGGACCCCTCATCTCGCGCGGTCAGCACGAGTCCGTGTCGGCGTTCCTCGACGACTCCGTGCCCGTCGCGTTCACCGGCTCGGCACCCGACGGCCCGGGCTACTGGTTCGCCCCGACCGTCGTGGCGCCCCTGGACCCGTCGACGCGGATCTTCCAGGAGGAGGTGTTCGGGCCGGTCGTCTCCGTGACGCCGTTCGACGACGAGGCCGACGCGATCCGGCTGGCGAACGACTCCGCGTACGGCCTGTCGGGATCGGTCTGGACGCGCGACGTGGGCAAGGCCATCCGCGTCTCGCGCGGGATCGAGGCCGGCAACCTCTCCGTCAACTCGCACTCGTCGGTGCGGTACTGGACCCCGTTCGGCGGCTACAAGCGCTCCGGCCTGGGACGCGAGCTCGGACCCGACGCCCTCGACGCGTTCACCGAGACCAAGAACGTCTTCATCAGCACCGAGGACTAGGGAGCAGCACATGAGTGACAGCAAGTGCCGTCGGCTCGAGGACCGCGTCGCGGTCGTGACCGGTGGAGCCAGTGGGATCGGGCTGGCGACGGTCCGCCGGTTCGCCGACGAGGGCGCCCGGGTCGTGATCGGTGACCTGGATCCGGCCACCGGCCAGGCCGCCGCGGACGAGGTCGACGGGCTCTTCGTCCAGACGGACGTCACGAACGCCGACGACGTCCAGGCGATGTTCGAGGCGGCCCGCTCGGCCTACGGCAGCGTCGACATCGCGTTCAACAACGCCGGCATCTCGCCGCCGGACGACGACTCGATCCTGGAGACGGGCATCGACGCCTGGCGTCGGGTGCAGGAGGTCAACCTCACGTCGGTCTACCTGTGCTGCAAGGCGGTCCTGCCGATCATGCTCGAGCAGGGCAAGGGCTCGATCATCAACACCGCGTCGTTCGTCGCGACCATGGCGGCGGCCACGTCCCAGATCTCGTACACGGCCTCGAAGGGCGGGGTGCTCGCGATGACCCGCGAGCTCGGCGTCCAGTTCGCCCGCTCCGGCGTGCGCGTCAACGCCCTGTCCCCCGGGCCGGTGAACACGCCGCTGCTCATCGAGCTGTTCGCCAAGGACCCCGAGCGGGCCGCACGCCGGCTCGTCCACATCCCGGTCGGCCGGTTCGGCGAGGCGGAGGAGATCGCGGCGGCCGTCGCGTTCCTCGCCAGCGACGACGCGTCGTTCATCACCGCGTCGAACTTCCTGGTCGACGGCGGCATCAGCGGCGCGTACGTCACGCCGCTGTAGCCGGTCAGCGCGCGGAGCGGTACCGCTCCGCCGCCGCCGCGAACGCCGCCAACAGCGGCCGGTCCGCCTCGCGGCGGTCCGGGTGCTCCGGGTGCCACTGGACCCCGACGCAGAAGTCCGCGTCGGGGTCCTCGCACGTCTCGATCGTCCCGTCGACGGCACGGCCGGTCACCGTCAGCGACCCGGCGGACTCGACCGCCTGGTGGTGCGAGGAGTTCACGACCACCTCGGACCGGCCGTAGAGCGCCGCGACGACGCCGTCGTCGAACCGCGCGCCGTGGTCGACGAACTGCCCCGGCTGCTCGCGATGGGTCGTGCCGTACCCGGCGCTCGGCAGGTCCTGGATCAACGTGCCGCCGTGGGCGACGGCCATCACCTGCATGCCCCGGCAGACGCCGAGCACCGGCATGCCGCGCTCGCGAGCCGCGCGGTACAGGGCCAGCTCGCTCTCGTCGCGCGAGGTGCGTGGCACGTCCGCTGTGGGGTCGGGAGTGGCGCCGTAGCGCGCGGCATCCACGTCGGCACCCCCGACGAGCACGAGCCCGTCGAGCCGGTCCAGCAGCGTGACCGCCGGTTCGTCCGCCGGCGGCAGGAGGACGATGTCGAGCCCGACGCCGCGCAGGACGTCGAGGTACCAGTGCGGCAGGACCGCTGCCGTCACGTCCCACGCGCCCCAGCGGGCCGGCTCCAGGTAGGTGGTCACACCGACGACGGGCATGCGGGAAGTGTGCCATCCGACCAGTGCGCGCCCGCGTGCTGTTGAATGTCCGCGAGCCGGGAGGAGAGGCATGCCCACCCTCGAACCACTGACCCTGAACGACGTCGACTACGAGGTCGAGAAGCGCGCGGCCGACACGGTGCTCGTCGTCACCACCGACTCGCACGGTCGGCTCGCCGGAACCCGCGTGTTCGCGGACAGCTTCCTGCGCGACGTCGTCCCGAGCGGCCTGCGGATGCCCGCCCACCTGCTGTGCACCGACGCGACCGGGTCGCTCGCGACCGGATACCCCCTGTCCAACCCGGCGACCGGGCTACGCGACCTGCGCGCCCGCGTGGACCAGAAGTCGATGTTCCGGATGCCGTGGCTCGCCGGCACGATCGGCGCGCTCACCGACGTCGAGTTCCTCGACGGCACCGCCGTCACGATGGCACCGCGCACGCTGCTGCGACGGCAGGTGCAGCGGCTCGAGGACGCCAGCATGACGCCGAGCGTCGGCGCGGAGGTGCAGTTCACGCTGCTCGACGGCACGGACGCCGCGGCCCCGCTGCCCGGCGCCGGCCAGCTCGTCGGACCTGCCTCGGCCGCGGAGAAGGTGCTGTCGCGGGCACGCCGGCTGCTGTCCGAGGTGCCGGTACGCCTGAGCGCCACCAGCGGCCTGGTCTCCGCGGGCGGGTACGAGCTCACCCTCAGCCCGAGCACGGCGATGCGGACCTGCGACGAGGTCGTCCTCGTGCGGTCGGCCCTGACGGCCATCGCCCGCGACGAGGGCCTGCACGCGACGTTCATGCCGTCGTACGACTCCGGGCTGGCGACGGCGCTCCACCTGAGCCTCACGGTCCGCGGTACCCGCGGTACGGCGCCGTTCGCCGACCACTACGGCGAGGGCAGCTTGTCCGAGGCGGGCAAGTCGTTCGTCGCGGGCATCCTCGCCCACGCTCCCGAGGTCTTCCTCCTGTACGCCCCCAGCGTGAACGCCTACCGACGCTTCGGCGCCGACGTCGTCACCCCGCGCCGCCTGGACTGGGGGAGCGACAACCGGACGTGCGCGATCCGGACGGTCGACGACAACGGCGCCGTGCGGATCGAGAACCGGCTGCCCGGCAGCGACGGCAACCCGCATCTGGTGCTGGCGGCGATGATCGCCTCCGGGCTGGACGGGTACGGCCACCAGCTCCCCCTGCAGCCGCAGACAGCCACCGGCGACGACGCCCCGGCGCTGCCCACGTCGCTGGCCCAGGCGGTCGACCTGTGGGCGGACTCCGCCTGGGTGCGGGAGACGTTCGGTGCCGAGGTGCAGGAGCACTACACGGTCATGGGCCGGCTCGAGGCGATGGCCGCGCGTGCCGGTGCCGACATCTCCTGGGAGCGTCAGCGCTACCTCGACATGTTCTGACCGGCGGCGGACTCCCTAGCGGGGGCCGGGCCCGGTCGAGCCGCGGACGACCAGCTCGGGGCGGAACACGAACTCGTCCCGGGGAGCCGGCGTGCCGCCGATCGCGTCGAGCAGGGCCTGCACGGCCGCCGTGCCCATGGCGGGGACCGCCTGACGGACGGTCGTCAGCGGCGGGTCGGTGAACGCCACGAGCCGGGAGTCGTCGTAGCCGACGACCGACACGTCCTCGGGCACCCGCAGTCCGCGCTGTCGCACGGTACGGATCGCACCGAGCGCCATCAGGTCCGACCCGCAGACGATCGCGGTCACGCCGAGACCGAGCAGGTGGTGCGCCGCTGCCTGACCGCCCTCGACGGCGAAGAGCGAGTGCGACACGAGCGCCTCCGCGTCCTCGGCCGTGATCCCGGTCTGCCGCACCATCGCGTCGACGAACGCCCGCGTCTTGCGCAGCGCCGGGACGAACCGGTTCGGCCCGACCGCCAGGCCGATCCGCCGGTGCCCCATCGAGGTGAGGTGCGTGACCGCCAGGTCCATCGCCGCGGCGTCGTCGTCGCTGATGAAGGGCGCATCGACGCCTTCGGCGTAGCCGTTCACGAGCACGATCGGCAGCCCTCGCTCGACCAGTGCCCGGTACGGCGAGTGGTCGGCGGTCGCGTCCGCGTGCTCGCCGGAGACGAAGATGATGCCCGCGACGCCGCGGTCCAGCAGCAGCTCGACGTACTCCCCCTCGCTGACGCCGCCGGGCGTCTGCGTGCAGAGCACGGGCGTGTAGCCGTTCTGGGCGAGCAGCGTCTCCATGACCTGGGCGAACGCGGGGAAGATCGGGTTCTCCAGCTCGGGCACGATCAGTCCGACCAGGCCCGAACGACCTCGCAGCCGGATGGGGCGCTCGTAGCCGAGGACGTCTAGCGCCGTCAGCACGCCCTGCCGGCTCGCCGACGAGACTCCAGGCCGGTCGTTGAGAACGCGGGA
>JAFIHP010000419.1 GCA_017849335.1 Actinomycetales bacterium
GGGGCCAGGCGCGGCGCGGGCAGGCTCGTGGCGCGCCGCGTGCGGACGCGGCCGTCGCCCGAGCACTCCGGGCACGGGGTCGGGATAGTCGTGCCGAAGCCCTGGCACTGCGGGCACGGGCGGGAGGTCATGACCTGGCCGAGGAACGATCGCTGGACCTGCTGGATCTCCCCGCGGCCCTTGCACATCGGGCAGGTGGCCGGCTCGGTGCCCGGGGCGCAGCCCGTCGCGTGGCAGGCGTCGCAGCGGACCGCGGTGTCGACCGTCAGGTCGCGGGTGCCGCCGAACACCGCGGTGGAGAGGTCGATCTGGACCCGGATCAGCGCGTCCTGGCCGCGCCGCGACCGCTGCCGGGGACCCCGCGAGGAGTTGCCTCCGAAGAAGGCGTCCATGATGTCGCCGAAGTCGAACGTGGCACCGAACCCCCCGGCACCCCCCGCCCCGCCGCGGGCCGACAGCGGGTCACCGCCGAGGTCGTACATCTGCCGCTTCTCGGGGTCGCTGAGGACCTCGTACGCGGCGGTGACGAGCTTGAACCGCTCCTGGTGCTCCGGGTCCGGGTTGACGTCGGGGTGCAGCTCGCGGGCCAGGCGTCGGTATGCCTTCTTGATCTCCTCGGGACTGGCGTCGCGCGAGACGCCGAGGAGTGCGTAGTAGTCAGTGCTCATGCAGTCTCGTCCAGGATCCGGCTCACGTAACGGGCAACAGCGTGGACGGCCGCGATCGTTCCCGGATAGTCCATGTGGGTGGGGCCGACGACCCCGAGCGACGCCACGGGCTGGTCGACGCGGCCGTAGCGCGCGGTGATGACGCTGGTGGAGCCGAGACCCTCGACGGGGTTCTCGTGGCCGATGCGGACGGTGATGCCCCCGGCGCTCGCCTCCCCCAGCAGGCGCAGCAGGACGACCTGCTCCTCCAACGCCTCGAGAACCGGCTGGATGGCGAGCGGGAACGACTCGCCGTAGCGGGCCAGGTGGGCGGTGCCGCCGAGGACGACCCGCTCCTCGCCGCGCTCGGTGACCATCTCCAGCACCGCGGAGACGACGGCTCGCGCGACCGGTCGGTCGTCGGGCTCGAAGGCGGCATCCAGCTCGGCCACGGCGGCGGGAACGTCGCTGAAGGGCTTTCCGGACGCGGCCGCGATCAGCCGGGCACGCAGGTCCGCGACGGTCGCGTCGGTCACCGGGGCGCCGATCTCGATGATGCGCTGCTCGACGCGGCCGGTGTCGACGATGACGACGACGATCAGCCGGGTCGAGCTCAAGGTGACCAGCTCGATGTGCCGGACGCTGCTGCGGGACAGCGACGGGTACTGGACGAGCGCTACCTGCCGGGTGATCTGGGCGAGCAGCCGGACGGTGCGCGACATGACGTCGTCGAGGTCGACGGCGTCGTCGAGGAACTGCTGGATCGCTCGCCGCTCGGGGGACGACAGCGGCTTCACGCCGGAGAGGCGGTCGACGAACAGCCGGTACCCCAGGTCCGTCGGCACCCGCCCGGCGCTGGTGTGCGGCTGGGCGATGTAGCCCTCGTCCTCCAGGGCGGCCATGTCGTTGCGGATCGTGGCCGGGCTCACGCCGAGGTTGTGCCGCTCGACGAGGGCCTTCGAGCCGACCGGCTCGTGGGTGGCGACGTAGTCCTCGACGATCGCACGCAGCACGGCGAGGCGGCGGTCCTCAAGCATGGTCACCTCCAGGGCCCGGCGCGGCGGGCTCGGGACTTGGCACTCCCCGAACCCGAGTGCCAAGTGTACGTGGTGCCGGGCGCGGCCGGTACGACCGCCGCGCAGCCCGGATCAGCCGAGCGCCGCCAGGAACGCGTTGGTGTACGCCAGCGACGCCGGCGCGTTCGGCACCGAGCTGCAGTTGGTCGTGACACTCGTGGTCGCCGTGGCGCAGGGCACGTCGCGGTCGAGCGACCAGAAGTGGACGCCGGACAGCCCGGCGGACCGGACGTACGCGGACACCGTCGACACGTCCGCCAGCGTGAAGATCTCGTCCGAGACGTCGTTGCGGGCGATCATCGGGGTGATCTCGATCTGGCTGGCGGGGATGCCGTAGGTGTGCTGGAGGTTCTTGACCGCCTGCACCGCGGACGCCCCCATGTCGCACAGCCCGTTCTTCACGACGCACACGCTGGTGGCCGGTGCGCCGTAGTCCATCGTCATCAGGTTGATGGTGTAGCCGGTGAGCGTCGAGGCCTTGATCGCCTTCACCGTCGCGTCGCCGAGGGCGTTCAGGCCGCCGTAGCTCCCGTCGCTGGCGCCGAGGGTCGCGAGCGTGAACGAGAACCGCAGGCCCGGGTACCGCGACTGCGCGCCGGCGGCCGCCGCGACGAGGCTCTTCGCCTGGGCGGCGGTCCCGCCCTCGATGTCGAAGTCGATCCCGACGAGATGGGGGCTGGCGTAGCGGCCGATGAAGGCCGCCAGGTCCGTTCCGCTCGTGCACGTGAACGTTCCAGCCGCTCCCCCGGTCGACACGATGTAGTCGACACCGGCCGCGTCGAGCGGACCGATGTTGGCCGACACGAGGGCCGCCGGGGTGACGCCGGCCCAGGTCTCCGCCGTGCACGGCCCGGTCGCGAACGCGAGGGTCACGGCGTCGAGGGCGGTGGCGTCGCTCTTGAGCAGGCCGCCGGAGCCGACGAGGGGCCGCACGGTGCCGGTCACGGCCGACCGCATCGCGTAGGTGTTCCAGTCCATCGCGACGGTGATGTCCTTGTACGGGCTGAACACGAACCCGGGCGCAGTACCGGTGGTCGGGGTCGATGTCGGAGTCGGCGTGGGCGTGGGAGTCGGCGTGGGAGTCGGCGTGGGTGTCGACGCGCCGGCGATCTGGCACGGTGCCGGGGCTCCCCCGACGAGGGCGGTGCATGTCGTGGGAGACGACGCCGCCCCGACGTCGGTGAACCCGGCCGTGACGGTGCCGCCGGCAGGGATGGCGCCGTTCCACGAGGCGTTCGACACGCGGAGCGCCCCGCCGGAGGTACCGCCGACGCCGCTCCAGACGGTCGAGACCGTTCCGGTCCACGGCAGCGTCACGGCCCAGGAGGTCGTGGCGACGCCGCCGAGATTGGTGACCGACAGGTTGACGGTGCGGCCGCCGTCCCACTGGGTCGGGACAGCGAGCGTGACCCGCAGGCCGGCGCCCGGGGTGACCGTCGGCGTCGGGGTCGGCGTCGGGGTCGGGGTCGGCGTGGGCGTCGGGGTCGGCGTCGGGGTCGGCGTGGGCGTCGGGGTAGGCGTCCCGCCGTTGACGGCGCACGAGCGACCGGTGACAGCGCACGCGGTCGGAACCGTGACCGCCCCGGGGGCAGGTGCGGCGTTGAGCCCGAAGGTCGTCGTCGCTCCGGGAGCGAGCGAGGTCTGCCACGACGGAGCCAGGGCCGTGAACCCGCCCGGGGCAGCCGTCGACGTCGCGTTCCAGATGCTCGTGACCGTCATGCCGCTCGTGAACGTGATCGCCCACGGGTTGAGGGCGGCACTCGTGTTGTTCCGAACAGCCACGCTGGCGGTGAACCCGCTCCCCCAGTTGGAGGTCACGGTCCACGTCACGGAGACGTCCGGGGTCGCGGCACCGGCGGCGGAGCGGCCGACAGAGGCGGTCAGCGCGGCCAGGAGCACGACGACGACGGACACGACGGCTGCGCGCAGCGGGCGGCTCACCAGGGACCTCCTCGGGACGACGGGCCCGACCGGCCCGTACGGATCATCCCGACGACCCTCGCAGACCGCACGTCGAACCCGGCTACGACAGGGCTACGGATGGTGATCCGCCTACTCGAGTTGCGATGGCCGTCCCGCGTGTCGTCGCGACGGCGCGCCCACTCAGGAGAACGATGGGCGCCAACCTCGGGGAGGCACCATGAGTCCGGACGCGACGAGTCTGCCCGCGATCGCGCACGAGCTCGACCTGCTGACCAGCGAGCTGCGCGTGCTGGAGTCGCGGCTTCGGACCGATCGGTCGACGGCCCCCCACTGGGAGCCCGCCCACGTCGTCGCCCAGGCCGAGGCCCTGCATGTCCGCGTCGACGCCCTTACCGACGAGGTTCGCGGCTGGCAGGC
Source organism: Actinomycetales bacterium (assembly GCA_017849335.1). Classification (GTDB taxonomy): domain Bacteria; phylum Actinomycetota; class Actinomycetes; order S36-B12; family S36-B12; genus UBA10649. Next base: position 4,064 of record JAFIHP010000419.1, read on the forward strand.
GCTGGTCGCGGCGGCGGTCAGCCGTGTCGGCGCGCCGGTCGCCCTCGACGCGGCCGGCTGACCCGAGGCCCCTAGCCTGCGCAGGTGAGCGCACCGCTGTCGTTCGAGCGCGCGGCCGAACGTGTCCTGGCGTTCCTGTCGACGCACCTGCCGCTCGCCGTCTGGTCGGTGACACGCGTCGAGAACGGACAGCAGACGTACGTCTACCTCGAGGAGTCGAACACCTACGGGCTCGTCCGTGGCTCGTCGACCCCGTGGGAGCAGACCTTCTGCATCCACGCGGTGGCCGGCCGGACCCCGTCGGTGACGGCACAGGCTCCGGACGTCCCGGAGTACCGGGAGAGCCTGCGCCAGACCGGGCTGACGGTGACGACATACGCGTCCGCGACGATCCTCGAGCCGGACGGGCAGCTGTTCGGCACGGTGTGCGGATTCGATCCGGCGTCCCTGATCGGCCCGGACGACCTGGCGTCGGCGATCGACCTGCTGGCGTTCATGGGCGACATGCTGACCCTCGCGCTCGCGGCGGACCGCGAGCGCCAGGACCTGCACGAGGCCCTCGCCGACTCCGAGGTGGATGCCGAGACCGACGCCCTCACCGGCCTGGCGAACCGGCGACGGTGGGACCGGATGGTGAGCGACGAGGAGCAGCGTTTCCGCCGCCTCGCTGACCCGACGGTCGTCGTCATCGTCGACCTGGACGGGCTCAAGCGCATCAACGACTCCGAGGGACACGCCGACGGCGACGGATACCTACGCGCCGCCGCCGATGCGCTGCGGGCGTCCGTCCGGTCGACCGACGTCGTTGCCCGCCTGGGCGGCGACGAGTTCGCGGTACTCCTTCGCCAGTGCGATGCGGGCACGGCGACCGACGTCGTCGCGAAAGTCGAAGCCTCCCTGGCGGATCGCCACGTCGAGGCATCGATCGGGTGGTCCGTGGCTAACGTCGCGTCGGGTCTGTCCGCCGCCGTCGCCGAAGCCGACGCGCGCATGTACGCACAGAAGGCCACCCGCGCCGCTCGCTGATTCACACGGACGAAACCCCCTGCGCCGCAACTCCTTCGCCACTCGGACGACGCGCGAATGTCAGGGGGATCCGGTAGTGTGTACGTATGTTCGAATCCGATCCCGAGCTTCCCGGCGGCCCCGATGAGGGTGCCGCCGCGGATGAGGCGTGGGTGGATCGGGAGTGTCCGTTCGACGATGACCAGGATGCGCCGCCGTTGCCGGAGGACGTGGAGTTCGTGCCTCCGTCGGCGGGTGAGTGGCTGGCGTCGGCGTGTGGTCAGACGCCCGGTGTCGAACTGCTGGACACGCTCGGCCAGATCACCGTGGCCGACCTGGACGCGAACGACGCGGTGACCTACCTGCAGCAGCGACAGCGGGCCGTGTCGTGGCTCTCGGGCGTCGAGGCGCAGGACCGCGCCCGGGTGACGGCGAAGGTCGTCGACGAGGTGCACGGGATCCTGGCGGCCGACGCGGTGGCGGGTCGGCCGCAGTACGTGGCGCCCGAGCAGGTCGCCTGGTCGGAGGTGACGGCGGCGTTGCGGTTGTCGCCGGTGACCGGGGAGGCCCGGATCCTGGAAGCCGAAGAACTCACCACGACGTGGCGGCCGATGCTGGACGGGATGATCGCGGGGAAGATCACGATCGAGCATGCGCGGGCGATCGGACGGCAGCTGCGGAACCTTCCCGGCTTCGGCAGTGCCGATCCGACCGAGCAGGCGGAGTATGCGAAGCACTGCGCCGAGGTCCTCGCGGCGGTCGTCCCGTTCGCCGCCACCCACACCCCCGGGGAGAGCGGCAAGAAGACCCGCGTGCTGGTGACCGCGATCGACCCCGCCGGGGCGCGGAAGCGGCGGCGGAAGGCGGCGGAGCAGGACCACGGCGTGTTCGTCAACCCGATCGAGCCCGGGACGAGTGAGATCCGGGCGGTGATGCCGACCGCGCACGCCGAGGCCGTCATGCAGGCCGTGAACACCCTCGCCAAGGACGCGCGATTCGAGGTCGCCGACGGGTGCATCACCCGCGGCCAGCGCCGCGTGGCCGCCCTGGTCGCCTTGATGCTCGGCGACCCGGGCAGCGTCGGTCAGGTCACCGGGCCGGTCACGGAGGCCAAGCTCAACGTCCACGTCAAC
>JAFIHP010000420.1 GCA_017849335.1 Actinomycetales bacterium
CGTCCTGGCGGGGGGGGCGCGGCCCCGGGCCTGCCGGGGGGTGCCGTGGGTCGGCGGGTGCGCCGCGGGGCCGGCGGTCCTCCGCGGCACGCTGTTCTGGGTCGGGCGCAACCCGTCCATCTCCGGCCGCGCGCAGATCTGGCCGGTCTTCGTCGACCTGTGGCGCTCGGACCCGGCCGGTGGCGTCGGGGACTCGGGTGTCGGACTGGCGGTCGAGGACGGACGCCTGCCGGCGTGGGCGACGCACGCCCACGACATCTTCATGGACCCGTTGGCGCGCAACGGCATCGTGGCTCTGCTGGTGATCCTCGCCGTGCTCGGGCTCGCCGTGGCCATCGGCGTCCGCGCCGCCCGTCGTGGTCGGCCGACGGGCATCGCCCTCGTCGTCGCCCTGCTCGTCGGCGGGCTCACCGAGACGCTGTTCGACTGGCGGTACCTGGGCTACCAGCTGACCGTCCTGCTCGCCGCGACGCTCGTGGCGGCCGCGTACCTGCGCCCGGCCGGCCGGGTCCTGCCCACCCAGCTCGGCCGTCGCACTCCGCGAACCCCCGAGGCGCTGCGTCGCGCGGATGCCCTCGTCGCCGTCGACGCCGCGACGATGGGGATGCAGGTCGTCCGCGCACGGTTCCGCGGCGCCCTGACGATCCACGCCAAGCCCGGCGAGGACTTCGCCACGGATGTCGACGAGGAGGCCGAGCGGGCCGTCCGGGACGTCCTGGCGTTCGAGCGGCCCGACGACGCGGTGACAGGCGAGGAGCTCGGCGGCACCCCTGCCGTCGATGGCCGCGGATGGCTGGTCGATCCCCTGTGCGGGACCGTGAACTACGCGGCGGGACTCCCCCTCGTCGCCACGAACGTCGCGTTGTCCGACGGCGGCACGATCGATGTCGCCGCCCAGGGCGACCCGATCCACGAAGAGGTGTTCTGGACGGACGGCAACGGCGCCTGGCGCTGGCGAGTGCCGTCGGGGGTCGACGTCGCGCTTCGGCCCGACGCGACGCACGGCATCGTCGCGGTCGACTCGCAGATGGCGCCCGCGCGTACGGCGGCGCTCCTGACCGACCCCGGATTCGCCCAGCGCTTCCGGCCGTTGATGGTCTCCACGTCGCTGGCGGCCTCGTGGGTCGCGGACGGGAGGCTCGCCGCCTACGTGGGCGAGGACCTCGTCGACGGAAACCTGCACTACGCCGCGGGGTTCGCGGTCGCGCGCGCCGCGGGCTGCGTCGCGAGCGACCTGTACGGACGCCCGCTCGGCCCGACGGCGCAGGGCTTCGTCCTCGCCGCCGACGCGCAGACCCATGCGGCCCTGCTGGCGATCCTGCGCGACTGACCGCATTCAGCCCGCCTCGAGGACGCGCGCGACGAGGTCGACGCCCGGTCGGTAGGACAGGTGCACGTGGCTCGGCGCGTCGAGGACGACGACATCGGCCCGCGCGCCGACCGCGAGGCGGCCGACGTCGTCACGTCGCAGTGCTGCCGCGCCACCAGCCGTCGCGGCCCACACTGCCTCCGCAGGGGTGAGCCCCATCTCCCGGACTGCCACGGCGATGCAGAACGGCATGCTGGTCGTGTAGCTCGAGCCCGGGTTGCAGTCCGTGGCGAGCGCCACCGTGACGCCGGCATCGAGCATGCGCCGGCCGTCGGGGTACGGCGCGCGCGTCGAGAACTCCGCTCCGGGCAGCAGTGTCGCGACGGTGCGGCTTCCGCTGAGCAGCTCGAGGTCGGCCTCCGTCGTGAACGTGCAATGGTCCGCCGACGCGGCCCCGGCCTCGACAGCGACCCGGATGCCGTCGCCGTGCTGCAGCTGGTTGGCGTGCACCCGCGGCATCAGGCCGCGGGCAGCCCCGGCGGCCAGAACGGCCCGCGCCTGATCGGCGTCGAAGGCGCCCCGGTCGCAGAAGACGTCCACCCACCGCGCGTGCGGAGCGCACGCCGCCAGCATCGGACCGGTGACGAGATCGACGTACCCGGCGGGGTCGTCGGCGTACTCCGGCGCGACGACGTGCGCGCCGAGGAACGTGGTCTCGGGCGTCGCCTCCCGCGCCAGGCGAAGGCTGCGCTCCTCGTCGGCGACGGTGAGCCCGTACCCGGACTTCACCTCGAACGTCGTCGTGCCGCTGCGCCGCAGCTCGGCGGCGAGTCGGCCGAGGTTCGCGCGCAGGACGTCGTCGTCGGCGGCCCGGGTGCGGGCGACGGTGTCCTGGATGCCGCCGGCCGCGTAGGGCTCGCCGGCCATCCGCGCCGCGAACTCCGCCGCTCGGTCGCCCGCGAACGCCAGGTGCGCGTGGCTGTCCACGAAGCCCGGGAGCACCGCGGCGCCGTCGACCGCGATCGCCGTGTCCGCTGCCGGGCAGCGCGCGGTCGGTCCCACCCAGACGACCTGTCCGCCGTCCACCACGAGCGCGGCGTCGCGCACGAGGCCCAGCGGGCCCTCGCCCGCGGCCGGATCGTTGGTGACGAGCTCGGCGATCCCGGTGACCGCCGTCGCGCCCGGGCCGAAGGATCCGAGCCGCTCCCCGGTCATGCCCCCTCGCGCATCGGGATGCGCACCCCGCGCTCGTCGGCCACCTCGGCCGCGTGCTCGTAGCCCGCGTCGACGTGCCGGATGACGCCCATGCCCGGGTCGTTGGTGAGCACCCGCTCGAGCTTCTGCGCCGCGAGCGCGGTCCCGTCCGCGACGCTGACCTGTCCCGCGTGGATCGACCGGCCGATGCCGACCCCGCCGCCGTGGTGGATCGAGACCCACGACGCCCCGGACGAGACGTTGAGCATCGCGTTCAGCAGCGGCCAGTCGGCGATGGCGTCGGAACCGTCGAGCATCGCCTCGGTCTCGCGGTACGGCGAGGCGACCGATCCGCAGTCCAGGTGATCGCGACCGATGACGATCGGCGCCGACACCTCGCCGCGGGCCACGAGCTCGTTGAACGCCAGTCCGGCACGGTCGCGCTCCCCGTAGCCCAGCCAGCAGATGCGGGCGGGCAGACCCTGGAACGCGACCCGCTCCTGCGCCATCGTGATCCAGCGGCGCAGGTGGTCGTTGTCGGGGAACAGGTCGAGGACGGCCCGGTCCGTCCGCGCGATGTCGGCGGGATCCCCCGACAAGGCGGCCCAGCGGAACGGCCCCTTGCCCTCGCAGAACAGCGGACGGATGTACGCCGGGATGAACCCGGGGAAGGCGAACGCGCGGTCGTAGCCGCCCTTCCGGGCCTCGTCGCGGATCGAGTTGCCGTAGTCGAAGACCTCGGCGCCCGCGTCGAGGAACCCGACCATCGCCTCGACGTGCCTGGCCATCGACGCCTGCGCCCGCTGGGTGAACTCCTCCGGCTTGCGGTCGGCGTAGTCACGCGCGTCGGCGAGGTCGACGCCCTCGGGCAGGTAGTACAGCGGGTCGTGCGCCGACGTCTGGTCGGTCACGATGTCGACGGCGACGCCGCGGCGCAGAAGCTCCGGCAGGACCGTCGCGGCGTTGCCGACGAGCCCGACCGAGACCGCTCGGCGCTCCGTGCGGTAGCGCTCGACCCGGGCGATCGCGTCGTCGAGGTCGTCGGCCACCTCGTCGAGGTAGCGCGTCTGGACCCGGCGGCGCAGCCGCGTCTCGTCGACGTCGACGATCAGGCAGGTGCCCTCGTTCATCGTGACCGCCAGCGGTTGGGCGCCGCCCATGCCGCCGCAGCCGGCGGTGACGGTGAGCGTGCCCGCGAGGGTGCCGCCGAACCGCTTGGCCGCGACGGCGGCGAACGTCTCGTACGTGCCCTGCAGGATCCCCTGGGTGCCGATGTAGATCCAGGAGCCGGCGGTCATCTGCCCGTACATCGTCAGGCCGACCTGCTCGAGCCGGCGGAACTCCGGCCAGGTCGCCCAGTCGCCGACGAGGTTGGAGTTGGCCAGCAGGACCCGCGGTGCCCACTCGTGCGTGCGGAACACCCCGACGGGCCGGCCCGACTGCACGAGCATCGTCTCGTCGTCGCGCAGCGTCGTCAGGGTGCGCACCATCGCGTCGAAAGACGCCCAGTCGCGCGCGGCCCGTCCCGTGCCCCCGTAGACGACCAGGTCGTCCGGATGCTCGGCGACGTCGGGGTCGAGGTTGTTCATGAGCATCCGCAGCGCGGCCTCCTGCGGCCAGCCCTGGGCGGTGCGGGTCGTCCCGCGAGCGGCACGGACCGGTCGCGGTCCGGGAACGGTCGTCGTCATGGACGTAGTGGACCGGACCGGCGTCGCGCGCGCGAGGACCTCGGGCCGGTTCGAGTCTGAGATACCAGACTCGCCGATGGTCCACACTGCCCCGGTGACCAACGTGCCGGCAGCAACGCGGGCGCTCGCGATGCTGCGCGCCCTGGCCCAGGCGCCCGGTCCGATGACCGCGGCAGGCCTCGCCCGCGAGCTGCGCGTCCCGCGCTCGTCGATCTACCACCTGCTGGCGGCGATGGCTGCCGAGGGCTTCGTCGTGCACTACCCCGAGGAGGAGCGGTGGGGGCTGGGCGTCGCGGCGTTCGAGATCGGTGCCGCGTACCTGCGGCACGAGCCCCTCGAACGGCTCGGTCGACCGGTGGTCTCCCGCCTTGCCTCCCAGTCGGCCGGCATCGCCCCCGTCGTCGCCCACTTGGGCGTGCTGCACGGTCGCGAGACGGTCTACCTGGTGCGCGAGGGGACGCCGGAACCGGTCACGGTGATCGTCGACGTCGGCGTGCGACTGCCGGCCTCGCTGACGGCGTCGGGTCGCGCGGTGCTCGCCGGACTCCCGGCCGCGCAGGTGCGCGCGCTCTTCGGTTCGCGCGACTGGCTCGTGGACCGGACCGGGGCGGGCCCGTCGACGCCGGCGGCGCTGACGCGACTGCTCGCGGCCGAGCGGTCGCGCGGGTGGGCTGCCGAGGACGGCTTCGTGGTCGAGGGCTATGCGTCGGTGGCGGCGGCGGCCGGCGGACGCGACGGCCGGCCGGTGGCCTCGCTCGGGGTGACGTTCCGGTCCGACCGCGCCGACACCGCGCAGCGCGCCGCGCTGGCCGACCTCGTGGTGCGCGCCGCGCGGGAGCTGACGCGCCGCCTCGCCTGACCCCCCACCCCCGAGGCGCCTGGAATGGTCGTCACAAGGGACAGAATGCGCCTTATGACGACCATTCCAGGCGTCTGGGCGGATGGGAGGGCGACGTGACCGAGGACCCGCGCTGGCCCCGGGCGAGCGCGTGGCTGGCGAGCGGATCGCTGCCGGCGGACCTCGCCGTGGTCGGCGTCCCCGCCTGCCGCACCTCGATCAGCCCGACGGGGGCGGACGCCACGCCGGCGGCCGTCCGCACGGCCCTGTCGCGGTACTCGACCTTCGCCTGGTCCACCGGTCAGGACGTGGGACGGCTGGTCGCGTTCGACGCCGGCGACATCGACGACCCGGACAGCCCGGCGGGCGAGGAGCGCACGAGCGACCGCGTCGCCGAGCTCGCCGCGCAGGCACGGCTGGTCGTCGCCCTCGGCGGGGACAACTCCGTGACGTACGCCGTCGCGCGGGGCGCCTGGCGCGGACGGGAGGAGACGGCCGGCCTCATCACGTTCGACGCCCACCACGACCTGCGCGACGGCGTGAGCAACGGCTCTCCCGTCCGACGGCTCGTCGACGCGGGCCTTCCCGGGCGCCGGGTCGTCCAGATCGGCATCGCGGACTTCTCCAACTCCGCCGAGTACGCCGCTCGGGCCCGCGACCTCGGCGTGCACGTCATCACCCGCGACGCGCTCCACCGGCGGCCGCTCGCGGACGCGTGGGGCGAGGCGATCGACGTCGCCGGGTCGGCGGGCGGTCCGATCCACGTGGACATCGACGTGGACGTGTGCGACCGGTCCGTCGTGCCGGCGTGCCCGGCCGCGGCGCCCGGCGGGCTGAGCGCCGACGACCTGCGTCAGGCGGCGCGGCTCGCCGGGCGCACCCGGCAGGTGACCTCCATCGACGTCACCGAGATCGACGCCACGGCCGACGCGCCGGACCAGCGGACCGTCCGGCTCGCGGCGCTGCTGGTCCTGGAAGCGGCGGCCGGGCTCGCCGCCCGGTCCTGACGGCTCAGGCCGGGTTGCGTCCCGCGAGGTCGGCGCTGAGCGCTGTCGCGAAGCTGGTCCAGGCGACCTCGGGGGCCGCGAGCGCCGCCGCCGCTCGGTCGACGCGCGCCGCCCGCTCGGTGTAGGCGGCCATCACCAGTGCCAGGGCGGCCGCGTCCGCCGTCGCGAGCCAGCGCAGCCGGTGCCCGAACGCCAGCGGCGTGTACGCGGTGCGCAGGGCGAGCGCGGCACCCCACAGTCCCAGGGCGTGGGTGCGGTGCGCCGAGGACGGGGCCTCCCAGACGCGCCACGCGGAGGTCGCGCTCGTGACGTTGAGGACGGTCCACACGGCGGGGATGACCGGGGCGGGCCGGGCGAACGGGGGCTCGGCGCGAATCAGAGAAAGGTCTTTGATGGCGATCAGGGACATCGGGATCTCGTGAGGTCAGTCAGGCGCGAGCAGGCGCGCCGAAAAAGGCTGACGACGAGACGGCGATGCGGCTCCTGTCAGCCCCGCGAAATGAAACGCGGGGCGAAAACAGGTCCTCGGGTGCGGCAATGGAAGCGGCGGCGCGGCGCTTGCTTCCCCTTCTGGCTCGATTCCATGACGGCGATCATAGCGGCGTGACGGCTGGTGAACAGAGCCTCGCGGGCATGAGTGTCACGAGCGCGACGCGGGATTCGCTCATGACAGAAACGCGGCTCCTTCCGCGTTAGGAGATGGTTGCAAGCCGGCTCAAGCTGCCCAACCGGCGAAAAACCTTGAGATGGAAGCGGCGCGGAGGATCGATGGCCGACGACAAGATCGAAATCGGGAACGTCAATACGCCGGGGAAGGCCGAGCGGGTCGACCGGGCCAAATACCTCGCGATGCGCAAAGCGTTGCTGGCGATCCTGCCCGAGGCCGGGCCGGGCTTGAAGGCCGCGGATGCGAAGGAGGCGTTGCTGCCCCATCTGCCCGACGCGCTGTTTCCTCAGGGCAAAACGGCGGGATGGTGGCTGAAGGCCGTGC
>JAFIHP010000421.1 GCA_017849335.1 Actinomycetales bacterium
CATGCACGTCCAACCCGACGAAAGTACGCTCATGACCCACTGGGGCCTCCTCACGACTGTGGCTCTACCAGCGGCCCATCCGCCGGCAACCCACGAACAATCGCGAGTGAGGCCTCAGCCCGTCACCCCATACCGTCTAGGCCGGCCGCTGCCGGCGGTAGGTCTCCAGGTCGAAGTAGTCGCGCCACAGGCTGACGCGATCCCCGCGGACCTCGAACACGGCCGCGATCGCGATCTCCACCCACGTGCCGTCGACGAGGAACCGGTCGGTCCGCTCGTGCATGACCGTCGACCCGCCCTCGACCTGACGGTGTACGACCCACTCGACCTGGGAGGCCGCCTCGGTCACCCCGCCGGACAGCACGCGCCGCACGCCGTCGGGGCCATGCACCACGCCGATGGGGACGTTGTCGTAGACGACGTCGTCGGTGACGAGCGTGCACACGCGGTCCAGGTCCCGGTCCGCGCACGCGCGGATCAGCGCCGTCACGACCTGACCGGGACCGAGCCCGGAATGGTCGCCGGCGGGTAGCGTCGGCGTCATAGCCCCACCGTAGGCGCCGGCGGCCACGACGCCCAGCACGAAGGAGCCCTCGATGCGACGTGCGGTGATTGTCGACGCGGTCCGGACACCCACGGGCCGTCGCGGCGGCCTGCTGAGCGGCTGGCAGCCAGCCGACCTCGGCGCCGTCGTGCTCCAGGCGCTCGTCGAGCGCAACGACCTCGACCCCGCTCGGGTCGACGATGTCATCTGCGGCTGCGTCCACCAGGTGGGTGCCCAGGCGTACAACCTCGGCCGGAACTCCGTGCTCGCGGCCGGCTGGCCAGAGGCCGTGCCCGCCACGACGATCGACCGGCAGTGCGGCTCCTCGCAGCAGGCCCTGCACTTCGCCGCGCAGGGCGTGATCGCCGGCGCGTACGACGTCGCCGTCGCCATGGGCGTCGAGGTGATGAGCCTGGTGCCGCTGGGATCCAGCATCGTCCGGCAGTTCGGCGACCCCTTCGCCGGCGGCGTCGCCGAGCGCTATGCCGACCGCGAGACCTTCGGCGTCCGTGGCCTGATCCCCCAAGGCATCTCGGCCGAGCTCCTCGCCGAGCGATGGAACCTGTCCCGCGAGGACCTCGACGCGTTCGGCCTGCGCAGCCAGGACCGGGCCGCCGCCGCGCGTGACGCCGGGCGGTTCGACGACGAGCTGGTCGACCTGCCGGCCATCCGACTGGACGCCGAGACCGGCGAACGGATCGTGACCGGCGACCTCGTCACCAGCGACGGCGGCATCCGACCCACGACGGCCGAGGCGCTCGCGGGACTTCGACCCGCGTTCCTGCCCGACGGACGAATCACGGCCGGCACGAGCTCGCAGATCGCCGACGGCGCCGCCGCGGTCCTGGTGATGGACGAGGACCTCGCCGCAGCCGAGGGGTTCGCGCCCCTCGCCCGCGTGACGTCGTTCGCGATCGCCGGCGACGACCCGGTCGCGATGCTCAGCGCTCCGATCCCGGCGACGCGTCGCATCCTGGAACGGGCTGGCCTCGGCGTCGACGACATCGACCTGTTCGAGATCAACGAGGCGTTCGCGTCCGTGGTCCTGGGCTGGCAGCGCGAGCTCGGCGTCGATCCGGATCGCGTCAACGTCAACGGCGGGGCGATCGCCCTCGGCCACCCGCTCGGCGCATCCGGTGCGCGGCTGACCGCGACCCTCGTGCACGAGCTGCGCCGGTCGGGCGGACGGCTCGGCCTGCAGACGATGTGCGAGGGCGGTGGCATGGCCAACGCGACCATCATCGAGTCGCTGGCATGAACACCCTCGCGTAGGCGCGCTCTCGGCCTGTCCGCCCAGCCGCGCGTCGGCCCGCCACTAGCGTTGCGCCATGCCCGTGATGCCGCCCGAGTGGGAGCCACACGCCCGGACGTGGATGGCGTTCCCACCGGACACCCCCACCTCCGCAGACCTCGACGCGGCGGGCCTCGAGGACGTCCGACGGGCGTGGGCGGCGGTCGCGAACGTGATCGTCGGCTTCGAGCCGGTGACGATGGTCGTCTCGCCGGCCGACGCCGACACGGCCCGACGGCTCCTCGACGATCGCGTCGACCTGCTGCCGGCGCGACTCGACGACGCCTGGATGCGGGACATCGGCCCGACGTTCGTCCGTGAGGACAGCGGCCGGCTGGCCGCCGTGGACTGGGTCTTCAACGGCTGGGGGGCGCAGGGATGGTCGCGCTGGGGCGAGGACGCCCTGATCGCGACGGTCGTCGCCGGGGCGGCCGGCACGCCGGTCATCGCCTCGCCGCTGGTCAACGAAGGCGGCGGGATCCACGTGGACGGCCGCGGCACGGTGCTGGTGACCGAGACCGTGCAGCTGGACCCCGGCCGCAACCCCGGGGCGACCCGCGCGTCGGTCGAGGCCGAGCTGCAGCGAACCCTCGGCGCCGAGCGCGTCGTGTGGCTGCGACGCGGCCTGACCCGCGACTACGAGGACTTCGGCACCCGCGGCCACGTCGATATCGTCGCGTGCTTCGCCGGGCCGGACACGATCGTGTTCCACGACCAGCGCGACCCCGAGCACCCCGACGCCGCCGTGAGCGCCGAGGTTCGCGACCTGCTCGCCGACGCCGGACCGTGGCGCCTGGTCCCGATCCCGGCGCCCACCGTCCTGCGCGACGACGAGGGCTGGGTGGACTACTCCTACATCAACCACTACGTGTGCAACGACGCGGTCATCCTGTGCGCGTTCGACGACCCCAACGACGACGTCGCGGCCGCGATCCTGCAGGACCTCTACCCGGATCGGCAGATCGTCCAGGTCGACGGGCGGACGATCTTCTCCCGTGGTGGGGGCATCCACTGCATCACCCAGCAGGAGCCGGCATGACCGCGAGCGCCTCGGCCGCCGCCCCGCCACGGTCGCGCCTGGCCGCGACACTTCTCGTCACCAACGCCGCTGTCGCCTGGATCGGCGTCGCCATCTCGCTGACGCTCGCCGTCACCGGCAACAACAAGCACCTGGACCCGGCGAACCCGACACAGATCGGGAACCTGGCGTCCGGCGTCGAGACGCCGCTCGAGCGCTTCTTCGACTGGCTCTCCTACTTCACGATCTGGAGCAACGTCCTGGTCGCGGTCGTCGTCACCGTGCTCGTGACGCGCCCCGTCCTGTTCGCCCGGACGGACCGCGTCGGGACCGTCTGGCGGGCACTGCGGCTCGACTCGGTCCTGATGATCGTCGTGACCGGCATCGTCTACAGCCTCCTGCTCGCCAAGGGCGGACTGACCGGGTGGCCACTGGTCAGCAACACCTTCGTGCACGTGATCACCCCGATCCTGACGACGCTGGTGTGGCTGATCGCGGGACCCCGCGGGTTGATGTCGCATCGGGTGATCTTCGGCGCACTCGTCGTTCCCGTGGTCTACGTCGTGTGGGCGCTCGTCCGCGGCGCCGCGATCGGCGCCTACCCGTATCCCTTCCTCGACGTCGCCGTGAAGGGGTACCCGTACGTGCTGGCGTTCGTCTGCGGGTTGATCGCGTTCGCGGTCCTGCTGGCGTACGTGCTGTGGGCCGTCGACGCCGGACTCGGGCGGCTCACGAGGCCCCGCACCCGCTGACGGCTGGCACACTGCGCGCATGAGCCACCACCGCACGGCGATCGTCACCGGAGCAGCCCGCGGGATCGGTGCCGCTGTCGCGCGCCGGCTGGCACGCGACGGGCTCGCCGTCGCTCTCCTCGACCTGAGAGCCGACGACTGCGCGCCCGTCGTCGACGAGATCGTGGCTGCGGGCGGATCGGCGATCTCCGTCAGCGCCGACGTGGCGGACGAGCAGGCGGTGGCGTCCGCGGTCGCCACCGTCGCCGACCGCCTCGGGTCGCCGACGGTGCTGGTGAACAACGCCGGCATCCTGCGCGACGACCTGCTGTTCCGCATGGACGTAGCGGACTGGGACGCGGTGATGGGCGTCCACCTGCGCGGAGCGTTCCTGCTCTCCCGCGCGGTGCAGTCCTTCATGGTCGGCGAGCGCTGGGGGCGCATCGTCAGCCTGTCCAGCATCTCGGCCCTCGGAAACCGCGGCCAGGTCAACTACTCGGCGGCGAAGGCCGGCCTGCAGGGACTGACGCGGACCCTGGCGATCGAGCTCGGCCCGTTCGGAGTGACCGCGAATGCGATCGCGCCCGGCTTCATCGCGACCGACATGACAGCCGCGACGGCGGACCGCCTCGGGCTGTCCGTCGACGACTTCCACGCCTCGATCGCCGCACAGACTCCGGTTCGCCGCGTCGGCCAGCCGGAGGACGTCGCGGCCGTCGCCGCGTTCCTGGTGTCCGACGACGCATCCTTCGTGTCGGGACAGACGATCTACGTCGCGGGCGGACCGGCCGGCACGATCCTGTGACCGGCGGGCGGTCAGCCCCCGGAGACCGCTCCGATCAGGTGGACGACGGTGCCCGGCGCCACCG
>JAFIHP010000422.1 GCA_017849335.1 Actinomycetales bacterium
CGGACTTGAACCGGCGACACAGCGATTATGAGCCGCTTGCTCTGCCAACTGAGCTACCCCGCCACGGTGGGGCGACGTGCGCCCCGCCGAGCCCCTTCCGGGAATCGGACCCGGTACCTCGCCCTTACCAAGGGAGCGCTCTGCCAATGAGCTAAAGGGGCGGAAAGCCACGCAAGCGTACACAAGCCGGTAGGGAGCAGCGAAATCAGGTCCGCCGGGGTTGACTGGTGCCATGAGCATCGGCTGGACCGCGCGTGACATGCCCGACCTCACCGGACGTACCGCTGTCGTCACGGGCGCCAGCTCCGGCATCGGCGAGGTCACGGCGGCGGAGCTGGCCCGCCACGGGGCCGCGGTGACGCTGGCGGTGCGGGACCCCGCGCGCGGGGACCGCTCCGCGGAGCGGATCCGCACGATCGCTCCCGCCGCCGACGTGCAGGTGAGCGTGCTGGACCTCGCGGACCTCGGGTCGGTCCGACGCTTCGCCGACGACTGGTCCCGCGAGCACCCCGAGGGGCTGGACCTGCTGGTCAACAACGCGGGCGTCATGGCCGTCCCCCGACGCCAGACGGCCGACGGCTTCGAGCTCCAGCTCGGCACGAACCACCTCGGGCACTTCGCCCTCACGGGTCGGCTGCTTCCCGCACTCGTCGCGCGGCCGCGGTCGCGCGTGGTAACGGTCTCGTCGAACGCCCACCGCATGGGACGCATCCACTTCGACGACCTGCAGGGCGCGCGCCGCTACGGGCCGTGGCGGGCCTACGCGCAGAGCAAGCTCGCGAACCTGCTGTTCACCGCCGAGCTCGACCGCCGGGCGCGGGCGGCGGGGGTCGGCATCCGGGCCACGGCCGCGCATCCGGGCCTGTCGTCGACCCACCTGGTCGCCGCTGGTCCCGCCGCCCGGTACGGCACCGCGGGGGAGCGGGTGTCGGGCTGGGTCACCGCCGTTCTCGGGCAGAGCGCCACGATGGGAGCGCTGCCGACCCTGTTCGCCGCCACGATGCCCGACCTCCCGCCCGCGGCGTACGTCGGACCCGGCGGCGTCGGGGAGCAGCGTGGCTACCCCCGCCTCGTCGGACGCTCGGCGGCCGCGGCGGACCTGGATGCGGCCCGCCGGCTGTGGGACGTCAGCGAGGACCTCACCGGCGTGCGGTACCCCCTGGACGACCGATGACCAGCGGAGAGTCCGACCTGGCCCGGCTCCTCGCGGGGCTCGACCCAGTCGTGCGACCCGGGTCCTTCGTGTTCGTCACCCTGGCCGAGCCGCCTGCCATGAGGGTCGATGCGCTCGTCGTCGAGGACGAGGGCGTCACGGTCGTGGTCCGGCGCGAGGTGGCGGACGCCCACGGGTGGCCGTACGCGTTCGTCGCCGCCTGGGTGACCCTGCGGGTCCACTCCGCGCTCGAGGCCGTCGGGCTCACTGCGGCCTTCGCCGCGGCGCTCGCGGAGCGCCAGATCCCGTGCAACGTGCTGGCCGGCACCTTCCACGACCACCTCCTCGTGCCGACGGACCGGGTGGACGACGCGCTCTCCGCGCTGCGGCAGCTCGCCGCGTCGACCTAGCGCCGCGGTTCAGGACCGAGCCCTGCACCCCGCCCGACCGGGGGGTCCGACGGTCGTTCCGGGCTCGGCGGCTCCGGGCTCGGCGGCTCCGGGCTCGGCGGCTCCGGGCTCGGCGGTCCCGGACCCGGACGGACCCGCGGCGAGTGCCAGCGCGCGGACGACCCGGCGGGGTCGCTGCGACGGGAAGCAGAGCGTCACACCCGCGGCGATGCCGAGCAGGGCCACCGCGACGACACCGTCCAGCACGAAGTGGTTGCCCGTGACCACGACGACCCACAGCGTCATCACGGGATAGGCCAGGGCGACCCAGCGCCACGGCGTCCGTGCGCACACGACCACGAGCAGGGCGACCGTCGCGGCCCAGGCGATGTGCAGCGACGGCATCGCCGACAGCTCGTTGGCGCCCGGCACCGCGGCGTACACCGAGCGCCCGTTGACCAGCGCGGTGTCGACCACGTGCAACGCCGGCAGCATGCGCGGAGGAGCGACCGCCCAGAACTGGACCAGCAGGCACAGGCCGGTCACGATCGCCGTGGTCGTGCGCGCGAACGGCCAGTCCGGGCGGTGCCGCCACAGCACCCAGACGAGCGTGGCCACGAAGACCGGCACGTGGACGAGGGCGTAGTAGCCGTCGGCGAACGCGACGAGCCAGCCGTGTTCGAGGACGGGCGACTGCACCGCGGACTCGGCGGGCCAGCCGAGAGCCGACTCGACCGCGGCCACGACAGCGCCCGCGCGTTCGGCGGCAGCCCGGTCGCCCACCCGGAGCGACGTCGCGAACTGCCAGGCGCCGTAGAGCACCAGGACGACGACGACCTCCCGGAGCGTGCCGACGGCAGCCGCGGTCGACCGGCGCAGGCGCGGATGGGCGGCGAGGCCCACGGCGACGAGGGCGAGACCGCCCGCCAGGCCGGCCGCGACGTACCAGGGCACCCAGGAGAGCACGGCGTGCACCAGGTCCACGC
>JAFIHP010000423.1 GCA_017849335.1 Actinomycetales bacterium
AGAGCTGCTCGACGACGCGGACGAGCTGGACGAGCCGGAGTTCGCCGGCTTCCGCCCGCTCGATCCGGACGAGCCCTTGTGCCCGCCACCGGATCCGGCGTTGTGCGAGGACGAGCCGGCCGAGGACGTTCCGGCCGACGTCCCGCTCCAGGACGAGGTGGATCCGGTGGATCCGGTCGACCCGCTCGCGCCGACCTGAGCGGCGAGCCGCTCGAGGCGATGAGCGATCCGGACCAGCTTCTTGTGGTACCGGTCCAGCCGGTCGCTCTCGGCGGCCAGTGCCGCGGCGTACGCGTCCAGCCGCGCGCGTTCGGTCGTCGCCGCGGACGCGCCCGCTGTCGTCGCCGCCGTCAGGTCGACCTGGACGTCGCCGGCCGGTGCGGCTGCTGGCGCGTCGTTCGTGGCCGCGTTCGCCTCGACGGTTCGCACGCCGACGAGGCCGGCGGTGGCGAAGCACGCCGCGGTGGCCAGGCCGGCCGTGACGATCTTCTGCGCTGGCGAGGAACCGCGGGCCGGCTTGCGCGTCGGGCTAGTCATCGTCGCCGCCGTGGTCGTCGTCATCGTGCTTGCCGCCGTGGTCGTCGGAACCCGACCCGGAGTTCGACCCGGAGCCCGAGCTCGACCCCGAGGATCCCTGCGTCGGCTTGGGGGCCTCCTGGTCGACCTTCCAGTCGAAGATCACGCCGGACACCCGGTCGACGTACCCGGTGACGATCGAACCGTCGTGACGCAGGACCTGCACGGCCCAGGCGTCGTACCCGCCGTGCGACTCCGGCGAGACGGAGCGGGTGACACCGCCGCCGGTCGCGGTGAGCACGGCGTCGCGGGCCTGGTCGCCTGTGACGGTCGGGGCCTGGGTCGTCGAGCTCGATGAGGGCGTCGACGATGCTGAGGATGCAGACGACGAGGGCTTGGGTCGGTGGGTCGCGGAGGGCTTCGGCTTCGGCTTCGACGACGTCTGCGCGGGCTGCGGGCTCGCCGTGGCGGCTCCCGCGCCGGTCCGGCTCGCGGTCCGGCTCGGAGTGGCGGGCACGGATGGCAGCTCGGGCAGCTCGTGCGGGGTCACGGTCGGCACGGAGCGCTCCGTCGACGCGGCGATCGACACCGCATCGGACGGCTCGCCGGTGATGACCGGCGGCGCCGGGGTGAACGTCGACGACGTGAGGGGGGCGACCAGGGCGACGGTCGTCGGCTGGGCGGCGTTGCTCGCCGCCGCGTTGATCACGGCGACCGTGGCGACGGAGGCGGCGATGAGGACCCCGCTGCCGGCCACGACGGTGGCGATGATGCTCGAACGTTCCACGGTGTCCTCCGATGAGTCAGGTCCGCGTCCAGCGGTTCCGACAGATGAGACGGTACGGGCTGATGGGGAAGGGCCTCGCCAGGAACGGGTTGGGCGGAGGTAAGGCCTGTGGGAACCTCGACGGCGCCCGCTGCGGCCGTTGCTGGTGCGGCCGGTGCGGGCCGGCTGCGGCGTTCAGGACGCGGCGGCGGGACGAACCCACGGGCGAGCAGCGTGACGACGACGAGAGCGACCCCGGCCACGAGGACGGCCAACGACCAGGCGGCGAGAGCGTCGGTTCCGGCAAGGACGTAGTGAGCGGTCGCGAACGGCCACGCGGCGTATGCCAGCAGGTGCGACCGCTTGAACCACGTGTTGCCTGCCTTGCCGAGACGCGTGCGGATGCGCCCGACGACAGACACCGGGACGAGCAGCCAGAGCGCGATCGTGCCCAGCGCGACGGCCGTGGTGCTCCACGGGGCGAGGCCCGGGACGAGGATCTGCGTCACGGTGAAGTGCACGGACGGGTCGACGAGCAGCAGCCCGAGGTGGATGCCGAGGAAGACCAGGGCCACGGCACCGAGCCAGCGGTGCAGCTCGAGCAGCCGCACCGGTGCGGCGAGTCGTCCGAGCAGCCGCGACCGGAGCAGGAGCCCCCACACGACGACGGCGGTGAGCAGTCCCCAGGTGGTGATGCCGGACGCGCGGATGCCGAGCCAGGTCCACGGGATGTCAGCCATGCGACGCCTCCAGCAGGTCGAGTCGGGTCGGATCGGTCAGGACGATGCCCCGGGCGTCTTGACGGGCCAGCCAGTCGGGCGCGTCGTGCGCGGGAAGCAGGAGGGCCGCGGTCGCGAGGACCTCCGCCCGGCAGGCGGTCTCGGCGATGACGGTGACCTGGGCGGTAGCCCCGACGCTGGGCAGCCCGGTGCGGGGGTCAATGACATGGTGGCGGCGGCCCTGCGCCCACCGCCTCTTCAGCGTGGTCGAGGTCGCGATGCCGACTCGATCGACGTCCGCGGGGAGGCGGATGGTCTCCAGCACGCGCAGCGGGTCGTCCGTCGTACGACGCTCGTCCTCGACGTCGATGGCCCACGGCTCGTCCGTGTGTCCGACGATGGACAGATCGCCGCCGAGGTTGACCAGCGCACCGGTCGCCCCCGCGCCACGCAGCTCGGTGGCGACGAGGTCGGCGGCCAGGCCCTTGCCGATCGCCCCAGGGTCGAGGTTCACCCCGTCGGGCACGGACACGGTCGAGCTGCGGCGGTCGACGGTGACGCCGGCCATGCCCGGGACGCCGACGAGGGCGATGTCGTGCCATGACGACGCGGGGCGCGCAGCGACGACGTCGAAGTCGGCGTCGTAGCCCGCCGCGCGCATCGCCGGCAGGACGGTCGGGTCGAAGAGCCCGTCCGTCGCGCGCCAGGCGTCGCGCATCTGCTCGACGAGCATCAGCAGATCGGCGGAGACGGGGACCGGCCCGCGCCCGCTGCGGGCGTTGAGCCGGGACAGCTCGCTGTCCGGGCGGAACCGGCTCCAGCTCTGCTCGAGCAGTTCCACGCGCTCTTGGGCAAGCTGCGCGAGCTCCGCGGCGGCCAACGTCGGTGCGTCCACGAGCACGTGGCACTGCGTGCCCATCGCGCGGAATCGGAGCTCGTGGCCGGTGGTTCGCATCACGGTCCCCTCGGCTGGTCCGGTCGTCAGTACCCCGACGGTAGGAGGCCGAAGGCGAGGGCTCGCTGTGATCCAGGTTAGGTGCAGGTAAGCCCTGCATCCGGCCCGATTCGCGCACGTCGCCAGCGGGAGTGCGGACGTCGTGCGTGCGACGATGGCGCCATGCGAGTCCTGGTCGTCGAGGACGACTCCGCCGTGGCCGAGCCGTTGCTCGCCGGTCTGGTGCGCAACGGCATCGAGGTCGAGCACGTCATGCTCGCCGCGCAGGTCCTGGCCGCCGCTCCGGGCGTCGACGTCGTCATCCTCGACCTCGGCCTGCCGGACGACGACGGACTGTCCGTGCTGCGCGAGCTGCGGCGGATCTCCGACGTGCCGGTCATCATCGCGACAGCGCGCGGCGACGAGACCGACCGGATCGTCGGCCTGGAGCTCGGTGCCGACGACTACGTGGTCAAGCCGTTCTCCGTGCGGGAGCTCGCCGCGCGCGTGCGTGCCGTCGCGCGTCGGCGACGGGTCGACACGACGCTCGAGAGCGGTCGGATCCAGGTCGACCGTGGCCGGCATCGCGCACTGCTCGACGGAGTACCGGTCGAGCTCACGGCCAAGGAGTTCGACCTGCTCGCGGTGCTCGCCGAGGAGCCCGGTCGCGTGGTTCCACGCCAGGAGCTGTTCTCGCGGGTGTGGGACCCGGTCTGGGTGGGCACCGGCAAGACCTTGGACGTCCACGTCGCATCACTGCGGCGAAAGCTCGGCGACGCCACGGTGATCGAGACCGTCCGGGGCGTCGGCTACCGCCTCGCCACGGGCGACGAGTGACTCGTCGGCTCGTCCTTGCCATGGCGCTGCTCGTCGCCGTGGTCGCTGCGGCACTGGCGGTGCCGCTGACCATCGTCGTGTCGAACGACCAGCGGGCGGCGTTCGTCTCGGGACTGCAGATCGACACCCTCACGACCGCGGCGACGTTGGCGTCGCAGCCCAGGATCGACTGGGGGAAGACGGTGGCGGCGGTCGCGCAGGCGACGGGTGCTCGCGTCGTCGTGGTCGACGCCGGCCGCAACCTCGTCGCCGACAGCGACAACTCCTCGCTCGATCGCTCCTTCGACCGCCCGGAGGTGCAGGCGGCCCTGGCCGGTTCGCTCACGTCCGACGTCCGTCCGTCGGTGACCTTGGGCGAGCAGCTGCGCTACGTGGCGGCGCCGGTCGTCCAGAACTACGACGTGGTCGCCGCCGTCCGACTGTCGCTGCCGGAGTCGATCGTGACCGAGCAGGTCCAGCGGACCGCACGCTGGCTGGCGGTGTTCGTCGTCACCGTCGTGATCGCAGCGGCGCTCGTGGCATGGCTGCTGGCCCGGTCGATCGCCTCGCCGTTGCGCCGGCTCGCGGCAGTCGCCCACGAGCTGCCGGACGACCTCGACCGCCGGGTGGACGAGACGAGCGGGCCGGTGGAGGTCCGCTCGGTGGCGCACGCCCTGAACTCGACGGCGACGCGGCTGTCCGGCCTCATCCGGCGCACGCAGCGCGTCGCGGCCGACGCGTCGCACCACCTGCGTACGCCGTTGACCGGAGTCCGCCTGCGGCTCGAGGCGATCGAGGACCTGTCGGACCAGGCCGAGGTCCAGGCGGAGGCCCAGGCGGCGACGCACGAGGTCGACCGGCTCGCCCGGCGTATCGAGCAGGTGCTCGCCCTGGCACGCAGCGATGCGGGGACCGCGCACTTCTCGCCGCAGGCGATGTCGCAGGTGGTCGGTGACCGTGCGGAGGCGGCGGCCGGGATGTTCGCCGAGCGCGGGATCGACCTCGAGACGGAGCTCGAGCCCGGCGTGTTCGTGTCCGCACCCGTCGGGGTGATCGCGCAGGTCACCGACGAGCTGCTGGGGAACGCGTTGCAGTACGCGCGCTCGCGGGTCCTGGTGTCGCTGGACGTCACCGCCCGCACGGCCGTGCTGCTGGTGGAGGACGACGGACCCGGCCTGCCGGCCGAGGACCGCGAGGCGGTCTTCGAGCGGTTCCGGCGTGGGAGCACCGCCGCCCCCGGCGGAAGCGGGCTGGGCCTGGCACTCGTCCGCGAGTCCGTCGCCGGCATCGGTGGCCGGGCGACGGCGACGGCGTCGCGCTGGGATGGCTTCGCGGTGCAGGTGACGGTGCCGTGCGCCGACACGCCCGTCGCCTCCGGCGACCACTAGGCGGGAAGCAGCGTCCCCATGCCGGTGTAGGCGCGCGACCACCACGAGCCCGAGATCGGGCTGATCCGGACGCCCTCGCCGTACCCGGCGGCGTCGATCATCTTCCCGCCGCCGATGTAGATGCCGACGTGGTGGGCACCGCCGCGCAGGAAGAACACCAGGTCTCCGGGCTTGGCCGCGGACTTCGAGATCTTCTTGGTCCGGGCGTACTGCGCGCCCGAGTAGTGCGGGAGCTGCTTGCCGGTCACGACCCGGTACACGTAACGGACCAGCCCGGAGCCGTCGAACGACGAGGGCCCGGACGAGCCGGCGCGGGAGCGGTCGCCGATCTGCTTGCGGGCCACCTGGACGATGTGGAAGCGGACGGCCTGATGCTTCGCGGCCACGGAGACACGTCGGGCGGCGGCGATCTCGCGCGGCACCTCGGCGGTCGCGGCGGTGACCAGGCGGGCCCGGTAGGCGGCGTGCGCGGACTGGCGGGCGGCGGCGATGGCGCTGCTGGATGCCGCGGCGGCCACGGATCCGGACGCCTGCGCCGGAGCCGGGGCGAGGGTGACAACGAGGGCGGTGACGATGCCGCCGACGAGGACGGCGAGAAGCAGGGCGAGACTGCGTGGGCGCGCGGCGATGCGCAACGGCACTCCTTCGTCGGCTGCTTCCCAGGTGAGCTGACGGGCTCGGGCGCGACGGTGCCCTACCGTCGGCCGGCGGGCCGGTCGACGGATTCGCCCCGTGGGTCGCGGTGTGCGACCCGGTGGGTCCCCGGTACCGACCGTTCGTCGAGGGGTGACGGCGGGCCGGACTCAGCAGGTCGTGCGGCCCGCGACCGGTTGTCGCGTCGTGACCGACGGCTCGGTGACGCTAAGTCGCGGTCGGCTGAGATCGTGCTGGGAAACCGGTAATCGGACGGGCACGCGGAGAGGCTGTGACGCGCGTCATACCTCTCAGACGTCACATCTGTCACATCTGTCACACGGTTGGAGGCAAGGCCGCATTCCGGTCGCATTCGGATCGCAGCGGCGGGACGCGGTCGCTACCGTCCGGGGAACGGGGCCGACCAGGAAAGGCAGCGATGGACGACAGCGTTCGGCAGCACAAGTACGTCTTGGCCGAGGACCAGATGCCGACGACCTGGTACAACCTGGTGCCCGACCTGCCCGCGCCGCCCCCGCCGCCGCTGCACCCCGGTCGGATGGACCCGGTCGGGCCCGACGACCTCGCGCCGCTGTTCCCGATGGACCTGATCCTGCAGGAGGTCACCGGCGACCGGTACGTCGACATCCCCGGCGGCGTGCTCGACGTCTACCGGCAGTGGCGGCCGTCGCCCTTGTTCCGGGCGCACCGCCTGGAGAAGGCCCTGGGCACCCCGGCGCGCATCTACTACAAGTACGAGGGCGTCTCGCCGGCCGGCTCGCACAAGACCAACACGTCCGTGCCGCAGGCGTACTACAACGCCAAGGACGGCACGACGCGCCTGACCACGGAGACCGGCGCCGGTCAGTGGGGCACCGCGCTCGCGTTCGCCTGCGCGCTGTACGGCATCGAGTGCGAGGTGTGGCAGGTCGGCGCCTCATACGACTCCAAGCCCTACCGCCGGCTGATGATCGAGACCTTCGGCGCGACCGTCCACCGCTCGCCGTCCGACCTCACCGACGTGGGTCGGCAGTTGGCGGCGGATCCGGCCAACTGGTCGGGGTCGCTGGGGATCGCCATCTCCGAGGCGGTCGAGGTCGCGGCCAAGGACCCGAAGACGCGGTACTCGCTGGGCTCGGTGCTCAACCACGTGCTGCTGCACCAGACGATCATCGGCGAGGAGGCCCTGCTCCAGCTCGAGCTCGCGGGTGACACCCCGACGCTGATCGTCGGCTGCACGGGGGGTGGATCGAACTTCGCCGGCCTGTCGTTCCCGTTCCTGCGGGAGAAGCTGGCGGGCAAGATCGCGCCGCAGATCCTCGCCGTCGAGCCGGAGTCCTGCCCGTCGCTGACGAAGGGCGTGTACTCCTACGACTTCGGCGACACCGCCGGCATGACGCCGCTGATGAAGATGCACACGCTGGGCCACGACTTCATCCCGGACCCGATCCACGCCGGCGGACTTCGCTATCACGGGATGGCTCCGCTGATCTCGCACGTGAAGGAGCTCGGCCTGCTCGACGCGGTCGCGGTCCCGCAGTCGGAGTGCTTCGCTGCGGCGGTCCAGTTCGCCCGCACCGAGGGGATCGTGCCGGCACCGGAGTCGTCGCACGCGCTGGCCATCGCGGTCCGGCAGGCGCTCGCCGCCAAGGAGACCGGCGAGGAGACGGTCGTCCTCACCGCCCTGTCCGGCCACGGGCACTTCGACCTCGCGGCCTACGACGCGTACCTGTCGGGGACGCTCGTCGACGAGGCCGTCCGGGGCGACCGGTTCGACGAGTCGCTCGCGGCGCTGCCGACCGTCGGGTAGCCCGGCGACCGGACCCGTCAGGCCGCCCGTCGAGAGGCGGCGCGCAGGCGGTCCAGCGTGGCCGGCGGAACGATGAGCGGCACGGCGTCGCCGGGCGCGCGCAGGATGCCGCGGAGCACGTGCGTCGTGGAGATGGTCCGTGCGTGGTCGGCGACGGCCTCGCGCAGGCTCAGCTCGAGGCTCTTGCGCATGGCGGGCGTGACTCGGCTGACCCGGCCCAGGAGACGCTCGGTGAGGCTGCGGTCACCGCGGCGACGCGGTGCCGCATCGGTCCACGCGTCGGGTCCGAACGTCGCCTCGACGCTGGCGCGGATGCTCGCGAGGTCCACGCCGATCGCCCGCAGGGCGCGGGCGTCGCCCTCGGGGCCCCCGGCCAGGTCGCCGAGGGCGCGGCTCAGGTCGGCGGCCGTGATGCCGGCGCCGACGAGCGTCGGCTCACCGGCTGCGGCGAGCCCGATGAGCAGGTGGTGGCATCCGGTCGTCCCGTCGCCGCGCTCGGCTGCGAGGGTCCGCGCGCGGACCACGGCATCACGGGCATCGGTCGTGAATCGTTCGAGCATCGCTCAGCCCTCCCGGCGCTGGTGCTTCTGATGGACGGCCTGCTTGCTGACGCCGAGGACCGCGGCGATCTCGGCCCAGCTCCAGCCGAGCCGGCGCGCGTTGTCGACGTGCACGGCCTCCAGTCGGTCGGCGAGCCGGTGCAGCGCGGCGACCGCCGCGAGCCCGACCGCGGGGTCGGCGGCAGTGAGTGCGTCCTCGTCCATGGCGTCAACGTACCTTGACGGACCGCGAGGCGTCAAGAAATGTTGACGCCTGGTTCCGGCGAGCGCCTCGGCCGGCTCGGGGCGCTCGCCCGGCATAGGGTGACGCCGTGACGACGCCGGGACCGCGGGCCGCGCTGGCCCGAGGCCTGGCCTTCGTCGGGGCGGCCACCGTCCTCGGCAACGGTGCCGCGTTCTTGCTGACGATGGTCGCCGCGCGCGTGCTGACGCCCGCGGAGTTCGGCGCCCTCGGGGCTCTCCTCGGAATGCTCGTGATCATCTCGACCGTCAGCATCGCGACCCAGGCGCTGACGGCTCGACAGGTCGCCGTCGCGCCGGACGCCGCCACACGGGCGGAGGTCGAGGGCCAGGCCGTCCGGCTGGCCGTGCTCGTGGGCGCGGCGATCGTCGTGGGCGGCCTCGTCGTCGCCTGGCCGCTGGGAGTGATCTTCACGATTCCGACCGTGGCCGTCGCGACCGGCATCGCCTCACTCGGCTTCGTCGTCGTCGGCTCGGCGGCGATGGGCATCTCGCAAGGTCGCGAGGAGCACCTGCGCCTGTCGTGGTCGTTCCTGGCCAACCAGCTCGGTCGGGCGGCCGGCGGCATCGTGTTCGTGCTCGTCCTGGGCAGCGTCACCGGGGTCGGCGTCGGCATCCTCGTCGGCTGCGCCGTGGGGGCGGCGATCGCGTACCGCATCTCCTGCCCCGGTGCCTGGGGACCGCACGTCTCGCGCGGCGTCGCGACGGAGTTCGGCCACGTCGTGCACGCGCTGCTGGTGCTGTTCACGCTGACGAACGTCGACGTGCTGCTGGCCCGTCTGTTCCTCGACGCCGACCAGTCGGGGGAGTACTCGGTCGGGGTCCAGCTGGCGAAGATCGCGTTCTTCCTGCCCGGGGCGATCGTGATCGTGCTGTTCCCCAAGATGACCGGCGGGAACACGCGCCGGGCGGTCTACGTCGCCACGGCGCTGACGGCGGTGGTCGGCGTGGGTGTCACGGGCTTCAGCCTGCTCTTCGGCAACCTCGTGGCCCGGATCCTCGGCGGTGCTCAGTACACCGACCTCGGCTCGGAGATCTGGCTGTTCGCCCTGGAAGGCTCGGCGTTCGCGCTCGTCCAGGTGCTGCTCTACGGCCGGCTCGCCACGCAGGACCGCTCGGCGGTCCTCGCGGTCTGGGCCGGACTGGTCGTCCTCGTCGCGGTCGTGGTGTTCTGGCGCCACGACTCCCTCGCGGAGATCGTCACCTCCGTCGTCGCCGTGTCGCTGGTCCTCACCGCTGCCGGGCTGCTCATGGACCGTCGCAAGCCGGCATCCGTCCCCGTCCCGATGGAGACCGCGGAGTAGCTACCCGAGCAGCTCCGCCCGGACCCAGTCGCCCAGTCGCTCGGCGCACTCGTCGACGTTCTGCTTCCACGTCCGCGCCGCCGAGTCCCCCGCGCGGTCGCTGACCTGCTTGACGAGGGTGACGGGCACGCCGGCGGCACGTGCGGCGAGGGCGACGGCGTAGCCCTCCATGTCGACGAGGTCGGCGGTCCGGGCCAGCCGCTCGCGGGTCGCCGGATCCGACACGAACACGTCGCCCGTCGCCAGGGTCAGCCCTGCGTCGGTAAGCCGCACCGGCTCACCGAAGCGCATGCCGGTGAGCCCGAAGAGGGCGTCGTCGTCGAGGTCGTGCTGGACGACCGTGCAGACCACGTGCGTGCCGGCCACGTCGTCGCGCAGGGCGCCGGCCGTGCCCAGGTTGACGACCGCCGACGGTGACGCGTCGGCCAGCGTGAGCGCGACCGCGATGGCGGCGTTCACCTTCCCCACGCCCGTGACGAGGACCGGCAGGTCGCTGACGTGCAGGTGCGTTGCCTCCTCCTCCAGGGCGACGACGAGCAACGGCCGGTCGGATGAGATGGTTCGATGGAGCCGCACGCGGGCAACGTACTGGAGGTGCAGGTGTCGGAAGACCCGACCGAGGCGCCGCGCCGCCGCGGGCGTCGTTGGGTGATCGCGATCTCGGTGGTCGTCGTGGCCGCGCTCCTGGTCGGGGGAGGCGTCGCCCTGGGGCGCGTCACGGCTCCGGGGCCGGCCGTCGTCGTGGCTGCCGGACCCGTGGTGGAGGCGTCGCCGGAGGCCGAGCCGATCCCGGTCGGCCTGCCGCCCTCGCCGGACCCCGCCGAGTCGACGCCGGGGCCGGTCGTGCTCGTCGCGGCGAACGCGACCGGTGGTCCGGCCGTGGTGATGACCGCCGGTGACGACCTGCCCGACACGTCGACCCAGGCGCTGGGCTACCGCGTGACGAGCGAGGGGGTCAGCCCCGGGCAGGTCGCAGCAGTGCTGGCGAACACCCTCGGCGCGACCGGCACGCCGGTCGAGGCGTCCGGGACCTGGACGGTCGGGTCGCAGACCGGTCGACGACTCGTCGTCCAGGGCGACCCCCTGGTCAGCTGGGAGTTCACCGACGCGCAGGCGACCGCGCAGCCGGCGACCGGTCCGCCGATGGACGCGGACCAGGCCATCGGCCTCGCGAAGAACCTGCTGAGCAGCATCGGCGTCGACACCGAGACCGTGGACTGGCAGGTGGACCGCTACTCCGGCCACACCGAGGTCACCGCCTGGCAGACCGTCGACCGAGCCCGCACCAGCTTGTCCTGGAAGGTCGGGCTCGACCCGGCCGGCACCATCGTCAGCGCCAGCGGCTTCTCCGCCGGCCTTCGCCAGGTGCCCGGCTACCCGGTCGTCGGGGCACGCACCGCCGTCAATCGGACGAGCATGGCGGGATGGAGCTCGCTGGTCCCGCGGCTGGTCAGCCCCGGAAGCAGCCAGCCGTCGCCCACACCGAGCCCGTCGGGTTCGCCGGACGCGACCGGTGCCGAGCCGGCTGACACCCTGCCGAGCGACACGTTCGGCACGTACGCCCCGTCGACGCTTCCTAGCCAGCTCACGACCGACAACACGGGCGCGTCGACGCCGCCCGTGCCGGACCCCAGCCCGTCCTCGCGGCCCTCGCTCGCCGTCCCGGTCACCACGGTGACGGCCGACTCAGCGGACCTCGGCGTCGCGCAGTACTGGCAGCCGGACGGCAGCCTGCTGATCCTCCCGGCGTACGTCATCACGGCGTCGGACGGCAGCCGGTGGTCCGTCCTGGCGATCGACGGCAGCTACGTCGACTTCGTCCCGACCGACCCGAGCCCCGTGTCGTCCTGACCGATCGGCACGCCGGTACGGTGGGCGCCCTGGCGAGGTGGCAGAGCGGCCGATTGCAGGCGCCTTGAAAGCGCCCGAGGGGCAACCCTCCGGGGGTTCAAATCCCTCCCTCGCCGCGTGTCTGTGGCGCTGATCCTGGTCGACGTCGCCTGGATCGTCGGTTCGTCCGTCGCGGTCGGCGCGACGGCACCGCGCTGGCCGGCCGCGTGGGTGAGCCGCGACCGCTTCCCGGTGTGCCGGTGGCCGGGCGAGTCGCCGCAGCTCTACCGCCGGCTCGGCGTGTCGCGGTTCGCGAGCCGGCTGCCGGAAGGCGGTGCCAGCTTCGGCGGGCGGAGCAAGGCGGCGATGGGAGGCTCGTCGGTCGCCGACCTGAGGCAGCACCTGGCCGAGGTGCGCCGGGCCGAGTGGGTGCACTGGTGGTCGATCGCGCTCTCGGTCGTGATCGTGCTGTTCAACCCGCTGTGGCTCACGGTGGCCTTCGTGGTCGCCGTCGCGCTCGGCAACCTGCCGTTCCTCCTGGTGTTGCGCAACAATCGCCTCCGGATCGCGCGCGCGGTCGAGTGGAGGGCGGCGAGCACATGACGACCCTCCCGTCGTTCGCCGGCCGCGTGCGCGAGTGGCCGGTCGTCAGCTTCCCGCTCCTCCTCCTCTCGCGCTTCTTCCGGCTCGAGTTGCTGGAGCGTTCCTTCGGGCTCGCGGCGCAGGCGTTCGTCGCCTTGCTCCCGCTCGTCATCGCGGTCGTGTCCGTGTTCGTGGACGACAGCGGCGCCCTCATCGCCGGCCAGCTGTCGGACCGCTACGGGCTCGACCAGGTGGCCCGTCGGGCGATCGAGTCGCTGTTCACCGCGACGACCGATGTCGTCACGATCTCGTGGCTCGCCCTGGCGATGTCGTTCCTGTCGGCGTTCTCGCTGTCGCGTCGGCTCGCCCGGACCTACGCGGCCATCTTCGAGGTGCCGCCGCTCCCGCGCCGGCAGACGTGGCACGGACTCGTCTGGATCGCCCTGCAGGTCAGCCTGCTCATCGTCGCGTCCACGATGCGCGACATCTACCGGTCGCAGGGCGGCGTCATCGAGGTCCTGGCCGTGATCGGCCTGGTCGCCACCTGGCTGTTCGTGGACTGGTTCGGCGTGCGGCTGCTCGTGCCCGCCGTCGCCAACAGGCTGATCATCGCGTCCGCGATCGTGTGCGGGATCGGCCGTCTCGGCGTCACGGTGTGGGCGGCGATCTACATGCCCACGGCGATGTCGGACCAGGCCGCCCAGTACGGCCCGATCGGCGTGACCTTCACGATCTTCACGTACCTGCTGGTCAACGTCGTGGTCTACCTCGCGGGCCCGCTCCTGGTGACGAGCTGGCTCACCTGGCGGGCCGAGCGGTCGGCCGGCCGGCAGCTGACGCTCGACACCTAGGCCGAGCGCGACCGCCGGCGCGGCCGGACGTCACGCTGTCAGGGACGCCGTGTCGATGACGAAGCGGTAGCGCACGTCGCTGGCGACCACGCGGTCCCAGGCCTCGTTGACCTGCTGGACGGCGATCGTCTCGATGTCCGCGCCGAGCCCGTGCTCGCCGCAGAAGTCCAGCATCTCCTGGGTCTGCGGGATGCTGCCGTTGTTGGTCCCGGAGATGCGTCGCCGCTGAGCGACCAGCGAGAACGGGCTCACCGTGAGGTCGTTCTCCGGCAGGCCGACCATGACGAGCGTGCCGTCGAGGCCGAGGAGGCGCAGATACGGGTCCAGCGAGGTGATCGAGCTGGCGGTGTTGACGATGAGGTCGAGCGAGTTGCGCGCTGCTCGCATGGCGTTCTTGTCGGAGGACACGAGGAACTCGTCGGCGCCGAGGCGGCGGGCGTCCTCCTCCTTGCTCGGCGAATGGCTGATGACCGTGACGTCGGCCCCCATCGCGGAGGCGATCTTCACGCCCATGTGACCCAGACCGCCCAGCCCGACGATGCCGACGCGGACGCCGGGACCGGCCTTCCACACCGCCAGCGGCTGGTACAGGGTGATGCCGGCGCACAGCAGGGGCGCCGCGACGTCGAGCCCCAGGGAGTCGGGCAGGCGCAGCACGTAGTTCTCGTCGACCACGATGTGGGTCGAGTACCCGCCGTAGGTCGGCGTCGTCCGGTCGGCCTCGGTGCCGTTGTACGTCGCGCTGACGTGGCCCGTGCAGTACGACTGCTCGCCGGCCAGGCACGCCGCGCACTCGCGGCACGAGTCCACGTAGCAGCCGACGCCGACGCGGTCGCCGGGCGCGAAGCGCGTGACGGAGTCGCCGACGGCGGTGACGACGCCGGCGATCTCGTGCCCCGGCACCATCGGGAAGATCGAGGTGAACCACTCCTCGCGTGCCTGGTGGATGTCGGAGTGGCAGATGCCCGCGTAGGCGATGTCGATCGCGACGTCGTTGGGGCCGACGTCCCTGCGCTGGACGACGAACGGTGCGAGGGGTGCGCCGGCGGCGGGGGCGGCGTAGGCGGCGACGTCCATGGGGTTCTCCTTCGTCGAACGGGTGAGGGCGTGCGGATCGAACGGTCTGCGGTGGAGCGGCCTGCGGACGACGCGTCAGTCGACGGTCAGCCGCCAGATGCGTGCGCCGCCGACGAGGGCGGCGGAGTTCGGCACGATCACGACGTCGTCCCCGAGCCAGCCGAGGACGGTGGCGGTGATGTTCCGTGAGTTGCCGCCCCCAAGGTACAGGCGGTCCCAGAGGAAGACCGGACGCAGTCCGCCGACGACCTTCGCGACCCGGCGCGACCACATGGCGTTGCCGAGGCGGCGGCGCTCATGCTCGCCGATGTACGTGTCGTAGGACAGGCCCCAGCGCACCGGCGCCTGGGAGAGCTCCAGGTGCGGGGCCAGCCGGCCGCCGTCGTAGATCGCGCAGCCCAGGCCCGTGCCGAGGGTGAGGACCAGCTCGAGGCCGACGCCGGACACCACGCCCGCACCGTGCACCTCAGCGTCGTTGAGGACGCGGGTGGGCAGGCCCAGGGCGGTCTGCAGAGCCGTCTGCGCGTCGAACCCCTCCCACTGCTCGACCAGCTCGGGAAGCACGCGAGACCGGGGGCCCGAGCGGGTGACGTAGTGCGGCGTCGTGACGACGACGCCGTGGCGGATCATCCCGGGCAGTCCGACCGTGACGCGCTCGGCGGCCGGCAGGCTCGCCGCGAGGTCGACGAGGGTCTGCACGAAGAGGTCGGTCGTGAGCGGGTAGGGGGTGGGCACGCGGATCGGGTGCGCGCGCATCGTGCCGGCATCGTCGAGGACGGACGCCTTGATGCCGCCTCCGCCGCAGTCGATGGACAGGGTCGTCACGCGGTGCATTCTGCCGCTCGGGCGCCGGGTATCCTTGGCGGGCCGTCGGAGCGATCCGGTCGGCGGGGAGGCATCGCCTAGTCCGGTCTATGGCGCCGCACTGCTAATGCGGTTTGGGTCTCAAGCCCATCGAGGGTTCAAATCCCTCTGCCTCCGCCACGCGCCCAGCGCGTTCGGCTGGCCCCTCGGGTGTGGGAGGAGCGCCAGCGACGGCTCCCTCCGCCTCCGCGACGCGAGCGGCCGCTCAGGCGCCGCGGAGCGCCTCGATCACCTTCGCGACGCGGCGGTCCCGCGTCTCGTCCTTCTTCGCCTCCGCGACCGATCGTGCGTGCTCCTTGCGGTGCGTGTAGGCCAAGGCGTCCCACGCGGCCTGGGCCTGCGGGTCGGCGGCGCGGGCCGCGGCCAGCGCCGGCGGCACCTCGACCTCCCGGGTCCCGGCGTCCAGGGAGACGGTCGCCGACACTTCCTGCCCGGGCTCGACGCCCAACTCGCCGCGCAGGGCCTTGTTCAGGCCCAGGAGGTTCTCCCCGCCCATCCGGCCGATGCGGGCACGGACGGTGACGCCGCCGATCGTGAGGGTCACCGGTGGCGTCTTGCCCCCGCCGAGCGACGCGACCTGCTCGTCGGTGAGCACGATGGCCGCGGCCGGCCCGCGCGGCTCGAGGGTCGTCGTGAGCGTCAGGGTCGTCGCGGTCATGTCATCCTCCGAAGAGCTGGCCGATGCGCAGCTTGTTGCCGAACGGGTCGCGGATGCCGAAGTCGACACCGTACGGCTTCTGGCTGGGCTCGTCGGTGAACTCGACGCCCTTGGACCGGAGCTCGTCGGCCATCGCGAAGGCGTCGTCGGTCGTCAGCGAGATCCAACCGCCGGCCGCGCCCTTGGTGAGCGAGTCGCGCACCTGGGCGGCGACGTCCGGGCTGAGTGCCGGTGGCCCCGGGACCTCGAGGAGGATCTCCCGTTCGGGCTGGCCCGGCAGGCAGACCGTGAGCCAGCGCATGAAACCGAGGTCGACGTCGGAGTGGACCTCGAACCCGAGAGTGCCGACGTAGAACTCGAGCGCCTGGTCCTGGTCGAGGACGTACAGCTGCGTGAGCTTGATCGATGTGAGCATGCGGGGACGCTAGCTCGGCGGGCGCGTCGGGCGCTTGTCCGAAACTGCTCGATGTTGATCGGCGTCAGGCGGGTCGCGTCCAGGCCATCGCGAAGCAGGTCGGGACGGCGGGTGTCGCGGTGCGCCGGCGGTGCGCCGAGGGTGACTCGCCCATGACCCGGCCGAAGGTGCGGGTGAAGGTCGAGAAGCTGGTGAAGCCGACCGCCAGGCAGACGTCGCCGACGCTGAGGTCGGTGTCACGCAGGAGGGCGGACGCCCGCTCGATGCGGCGGCGTTGGAGGTAGCGGTGCGGGGTCTCCCCGAACGTCGCCTTGAACACCCGGATGAAGTGGGCCGGGGACACGTGGGCCACGGCCGCGAGACGGGCGATGTCGAGCGGCTCCGCGAACGATCGGTCCATCGCGTCGCGGGCGCGCAGCATCCGGCGGTTGGTGTCCTCGGCCGGCGTCACGGTCCGAGGCTAGTGGGCGGTTTCGCTCGCCCCTGACCCAACGGATACACTTCCCGACGGTCGTTCGCGGCCATGCGCCCGTAGCTCAACGGATAGAGCATCTGACTACGGATCAGAAGGTTGGGAGTTCGAGTCTCTCCGGGCGCGCCACGTAGTCCCTGGTCAGAGCCGACCTCCTCTTTCGAGAGGAGCCGGCTCTTGGTCGATTTCAGCCCGCGCCAGTTACGGACGGCAGCGTCAGTCGTCGTCGAGGGCGCGAAGAACCGCCTCGCACGCATACGTACGCCCGTATGTCCGCCCCGTAAGCTCCTTAAGGAATCCAAGGGACTCCAGTCGCTTGATCGCCTCGTTGGCTGGCGGATACGTCACATGGTGCATGCTGGCCGCTTGCGTCGGAGTGATGATCGGGTACCCGATCAAGTCCTGTGCGATCTCGAGTACAACGCCCTTGGCCTTGTCTGCCTTCAGTCGGTCGAGCATGCCGTCGCGGATGTCGTTCAGCCTGCTTATCCGCTTCACGGCATCCTGGGCCTGGTCGAGGACTGCCTGGGCGAAGAACTCGACCCAGGGGTCGAAGTCACCCGTCAAGCTTGTCGACAGGAGTAAGTCCTTGTACTTCTCCTTACGTGGCTCGAGCCACGGGGACAAGTTCAAGATCGGTTGCGTCAGTGCTCCCGCCTCGATCAACTGAAGCACCACGATGAGGCGCCCCAAGCGACCATTGCCGTCGCTGAAGGGGTGCAGGGTCTCAAACTGGTAGTGCCCTAGAGCGGCCTTGACCAGCAGCGGGATGTCGTCTTCCGCGTGAAGCCACTTCTCCCAGTCGCTGACGCCGTTGACGAGAGTTTCGCCATTGGGTGGGGGAACATATCGAGACTTCTCGATCCCGTTATGCCGCTCGCCGATGTACACCTGACGCTGTCGCAGGGCGCCAGCGTCGTACGAGTCTCCTCGCGTATTGCGGACCAGAGTTCGCTGAAGCTCGGCGATGACAGTGAGACAGATCGGCTTCTCGTGGATGAGTGCGAGACCGCGTTGCGCTGCGCGAACGTAGTTCAGAACTTCTCGAACCTCGTAGGACTGCTGGCCTTCGTCTACATAGTCGGCCTCCAGGACACTCGCGAGGGGCGCGTACGTCCCCTCGAGCGCGCTTGTGCTCACGGCCTCTCGATAGAGAGTCGGGCGGACCAGCAGAGCTGGGTTGGGCAGGTGCGCTGCCGCGGCGTCGAGCCTGCCGATCGCACGATCTGCTTCAGAGACCGCCTTGTACGTACCTTGGTTGAGGGAAACCGTTGCGGGCAGTGGAGTCGGAACGAAGGCGAAATGCGAGTACGCGCGGTCGAGCATGGTGTCGTGGCCAGAGATCGGCACGAGTTGACCAACGGGACTCTGACGGAAGGCATCGATGTCCACAGCCGCCTCCGTTCACCTATAAGAGTCAGGGAGTGATTTATAGTTTATGTGCCCAAACTATAAATCACAACCGCGTATTTATACTCCGACGATCCCCGGATGACGACGGCGCAGAACCAGGCACGCGCGAACCGCCGGCGTCACGGCGGTGCCACCGTCAGACCGTTCACGGCTCGGGCGGCGTCAGCGGGGCAGCGTCGAGTGCGGCCACGAACGCGTCGAGCTCCGCCGCAACGATCCGCGAGACCTCGGCGTCGGACGGGAACGCTCCGCGGGCGACGTCGGCCCGGAACGCGGTGAGCGCGCGAACGCGCTCGGCCTCGATCTGCCGGTGCAGCGCCGCGAGATCGGCGTACGGGCGGGCGTGGCGAGGACGGCGCTCGCTCTCGCCGCAGATGTCGCTCGTGAACAGGAACTGCACGTCGGCGTGCGGACCTGAGCCGAGCGAGATCGTCGCGAGTCCCGTCCGCGTGTGGATCTCCCGCATGACCTCGGCAGGGATGAGCTCGCACTCGACGGCGAACGCCCCGGCATCTTCCAGCTCCTGGAACTTCCGCCACAACGCACGAGCCTCGGGTGCCGTGCGGCCCACCGCACGGACGCCGCCGAAGAGGGTGGACTTCTTGGGCACGAAGCCGAGGTGCCCCATGACGGGGATGTCCTCGTGCGCCAGTCGGCGCACGCCGTCCAGTCCGCGGGCCGTGATCACGGCGTCCGCTCCCTTTCCCAACGCCGCGAGTGCATCGCGAAGCAGGTCATCGGTCGTGACAGCACCCGAGAAGTCGATCGCCGCGGTCAGGAAGACGCGCTGCGACCCCTCGCGCACGGCCGGCACGACGTCGGACATGCAGACCACCATCTCGATGCCCGCGGCCTCCGCCGCCGCGGCCTCGGCGGGCGTCGATGCCGTCACCTGGGCGAGCTGCCGACCCTGCGTCTTGAGGTCGACGATGTCGGCCACCGTCACCGTGCGAAGGGCCTCACGGCCGTTGTAGTCGAGGATGCGCGGCACCGTTGCTCCCAGTCCGGATCGAGGCGCACACGCTACCGGCCTACTCCTGGCGCGGCGGCACCGTCGACTGATCCCTGCTCGCGCGCTCGGCGAGATCCAGCAGCTCGTGCAGGCGGAGCGCGTCGGTGAAGCGGGGCGCGGTGCGGGACCCGCTCGCCAGGTCGCGGACGATCGCGGCGTAGGCATGGGCCACGACGTGCGCCTGAGTACCCCGAAGCTGGGGATACTCGTCGTACCCGTCGGGGACAGGGAGGTCGCGGGACGGTGCATCGACGTGGTGCGCGCGGACGACCACCGCGCCGCGGTTGAGCGTGCTCGCGTCGTTGAGGACCTCCAGCGACGCCCCGTCGCCCTGGATCTCCCACCGGAACCGCGGCGTCGGGACCGTGCCTCCGCGGTAGTGGATCGACGCCACCGCGCCGGTCGCCAGCCGCCCGGACAGCACCACCTGGTCGTCGGCGGCCAACGCGAGCTCGCCCCCGCCGACGCGCGGGACACGGTCCCGGACGCGCGCCATCGTGCCGGTGACCGTCGCGAGGTCGCCGAGCACCGACTCGACGGTGTCGAGCGTGTGGGCGGTCGGGATCGACAGCATCGTCGCGCCGTTCGTGCGGTCGAGCAGGTAGGCGCTCTGCTCGTCCATCGGGCCGCCCCACGGTGGCGCGCAGCCGACGAAGTCGGTCGACTGGACAGCCCCTACGACACCGTCGGCCACCAGGTCGCGGACGAAGCGGCTCACCGGGGCGGACCGGCCCTGCAAGCCCACGAACGAGTCGGGCGGGGCCATGGCGGCGAGGGAGCGGGCCTCGTCCGGCGTCCGGGCCAGGGGCCATTCGCAGAAGGCGATCTTGCCCGACTCCAGGATCGGGACGACCAGCTCGTAGTGACGCGGGACGCGGACTGACACGACGACCAGGTCCACGTCATCGCGGGCGACCAACTCCTCGACCGACCCGCACCCGGCGGGCACATCGAAGGCCGTCGCTGCGGCGCGAGCGCTCTCCGGCGAGCTGCCCGCGACGGCTCTCAGCTCGAGGCCGTCGACGGCTCGGATGGCGGCGACGTGCGCCGCCCCGGCCCATCCGCCGCTCGCGCTGAGCCCGACGATCCCGACGCCGATCGGCGAACGTCCCACGACTGACACGCCCTCCGAGTGGTTGCCACGGAGACGCTAGCGGTTTGCCCTCACGGGATGACCGCCGTATCTTCGTGACACTGGCGCGTCCCGGGCCGAGTACGTGGCGGACGGCACCGAGCCTCCGTGAAGTGACCGGAGGCCCGTGGAGAACAGTGCGCTGGGAACGCGGACTCGTGGTGCATCGCCGCAGTGGCGCGTCGACCGGACCGGTGCCGACGGTATCCGACTCACGTTCCTGCTGGTCGACGTGGCGCGCTCCGGCGTCGAACGGGTCGCCGTGCGGTGCGCGGGCTGCCGCCCGGTGACGTTCACCGACCAGCTCTGCCTCGACGACGGCGTGGCGCCCTTCACCGTCGAGCTTGCCGAGCGTGGCCGCGCTCTGCTGGTGCCGCCGACCGTCACCCTGGCCTGGTTCGTCGCGCGGACCGGATCTCTCGGATCGTGGTCGGCGCACCTGGAACCGCCGGACCCTCGGGTGTGTGGCCCGGACGGGTCGGCATCTGGGCTACCCGGCGCGTAGTGCGGGCAGGATCTCGTTCTCCCAGAAGGAGAAGAAGCCCTCCTGGTCCGGACCGATCTGGTGGAAGTAGATGTGGTCGTACCCCGCCGCGACCGACTCCTTCACGGCGGCAAGCAGCGGGGCAGGGTCGGGCCCGCAGCTCACCGAGGCGCTGGCTTGCTCGCGCGTCACGAGGGTGGCCGCCTGCTCGAAGTGGGTCCAGGTCGGCAGGTCCTGCGAGAGCTGGCCCGGGATACCGGAGTTGGGCCAGATCTCGTGGACCGTCCGACGTGCCGACTCCTCGTCCGCAGCCCAGCAGACGTTGAGCTGGGCGTACCGCGGGCCGCGCCCGCCGGCGGCCTCGAAGGCGGCGACCGCCTCCGACTCGCCGGCATGACCCCAGAACCCGTCGCCGATCCTGCCGGCGAGCTCGATCGCGGCGTCCCCGAACCCGGAGACGACGATGGCGGGCTGCTCCTCGGGCGGGTCGAAGAGACGCGCGTTCTCGACCTCGTAGAAGTCGCCGTCGACGTCGACGGTGTCCCCCGACCAGAGCGCCCGGATGACCGCGACCGCCTCCTCGCGCATCTGCAGGCGGACTGCCGGCCTCGGCCACCGGTCTCCCAGGATGTGCTCGTTGAGGGCCTCACCGGACCCGACGCCCAGGAAGAACCGGCCGGACGTGAGAAGCGACGCCGTCGCCGACGCCTGGGCGATGATCGCCGGGTGGATCCGCATGATCGGGCACGTGACGCCTGTCCCGATGCCGATCCGATCCGTGGTCGCCCCGATACCTCCGATGACCGACCACACGAACGGGCTGTGGCCCTGCGCCGTCACCCACGGGTGGAAGTGGTCTGAGATCGAGACGAAGTCGAACCCGACCTCCTCGGCACGGCGCGCGTTCGCGACCAGGTCCTGGGGGCCGTGCTCCTCACTCGACAGCGTGTAGCCCCACGAGGTCATGACCACTCCTCCTGCTCGGCGGACGACGTAGTCCACCGGTACCCGCGCCACCCACGAGCCAAACGGCGGGTGTTCGCCCCCGCGGCCGCGGGGTACCTCCGGCACATGGACGACCACCGGTACTCGCGCTCCGCCGGGGGCCTTCGATGACGGCCGGTCCGGGCGGTCGGCACGACGTCGAACGCGACATCCCCGAGATCTTGCAGGAGGTCCGTGTCGCCCAGACCGGAGGACAGCTCTTCTTCGCGTTCTTGTTCAGCGTCGCGTTCGCGCCCGGCTTCGACGACCTCGACGGGCAGCAGCGCCTGCTGTACGCATGCGATCTGTTCGTCGTCGCGACCGCGTCCACCTTGCTGGTCGCCCCGGTCGCCATTCACCGGTGGAACTTCGGGAGGGGCCTGCGGCCCCAGCTCCTGGTGGCGTCTCACTGGCTCGCGTGTGCCGGGCTGGTGTTCCTCGCGGTCGGCCTCGTTCTCGGCCTCTGGCTGATCAGCTCGGTCGTCTTCCCGGGGGCGCCGGCGTGGATCGCCATCGTCTCGGCCGTCATCCTCGTGCTCGCCTGGCTCGTCCTGCCGATGTCGATCATGCGGTCGACGGCCCGACGTTGAGCCGGCGGCCCGCGTCGGCGGCGCTGCCGTGATGGTCCGCTGCGGACGCCACGGACGCGAGGAGGGGCGGCCCGCCGACGCGGACCGCCCCTCCTTCGCGCAGATCTCAGACGTTCGCGGCCGACGCCCGGTAGGCCCGCCATCCTCCGTACGAGGTGATCTCGGGGTGCTGCTCGGCCATCTCCCGCTTGTACAGGATTCCCGGCACGACGCGGCCGTCGCTGAGCTCCACCGGCCCACGGTAGAGGCCCGGCGGCTCGCCCTCGATGACCTTCAGCAGCACCTCCAGCGGCACGAGGTACAGCTCCCCCGGGATCGACGCCCCGGTCTCGCCGTCCTCGACGCGGTACATGCCGGGGTGCACGTCGCCGATCGTGTGGACGCGGTACCGGGGAGCCGTCGAGATCTCCTCCACGAACTCCGCGCCGGCGAGGTTGCCATGCAGCTCCAGTCCGCGCATCAGCGTGCCGTTGACGAACAGCACGCCGTCGTCCAGCTCTCGTGCGGTGTCCCGTCGACCGGCCCAGCCGAAGTAGGCGAGGATCGCCGCGAAGAGCAGGTATCCGATCGTGATCTGCGGCGACGCGTTCCATGCGACTTCGTAGGCGTTGATGATGCCGACGAAGGACAGCGCGGCGGCCACGAGGGCGGTCGCGGCTGCCGCGTACATCCGACGGTCGATCACGAACGCCGTGATCGCGCCGAGGAGGACGCCGACGAGCACCGACCCCTGGCCGAACAGCTTGAGGCCGTCGTAGATGACGCCGTTGCTGATGAGGACGTCGACCCCGACGGCCTGCGCGTTCGTCGACGCGCTCGCGAGGGCGTTGTCGACCAGTCCCGTGGCCCACTCCGCGATGCTCGGCAGCATCGCCACGACGATCGCCGGCGCGTAGCGCTTCGCGTTCACGTTGAAGGCCTGCGCGCCGATCACCATGCCGATGTAGAGCAGCACCGGGACCAGCGCCTGCATCGGGAAGACGGCGAGGAACGTCCCGACCAGTCCGGTGAAGCACACGACGGCGACGACGATCCCGGTCGCCAGGGAGTAGCCGATCCTCCCGCCAGCCTGCTTCCATCCCGGGTGGCCGATGTAGACCGCCGGCGGGAAGGGAGAGCCCAGGAAGGAGCCCACGACCGCGCCGAGGCCGTCGGCCGTCAGGACCTGCCGCACGGAGTAGCGATCACCGGCAGCAGCCGCGGACTCGACGTTTGTCATGCCCTCGGTGAAGTTGTAGATGCCGAGCGGGATCGCCGAGGCGAGCAGCGGGGCGATGTCCTGCAGGCCGGTGACGACGTCGCCCGTCGGGAACGGCAGCTTGAGCGCCAGGTTGCTGATCGAGTCGGAGACGCCCGAGGGCTCCAGGATCCCGGACCACCCCGCGGCGACGGCGATCCACGCGACCGCGGTCGACACGACGACCGCGAGCAAGGCGACCGGGACGCCGAACGGCATCCGTCGGTTGCCCAGGAAGCCCACGAGGATGATCGCGAACGCGATGAAGCCGATCCAGGCGGCCTGCCACATCTGCGCGGCCGGCCGCATCGAGATGAACGTGATCGAGATGCCGGCGAGGGCGCCGAGCAACGCCGCCCGCGGCGTGATGCGTCGGATGTACGGTCCGAGCACGGCGCCGAGCAGCACGATCACGCCGACGATCAACGCCCACGCGAGGCCGGCACGGTAGGCCTTCATTGCGTCCCCGGACTGGATCAGCACCGGCAGCATGACGACGAAGACGACGATGAACGTGTGCGGGACGCTCGGCCCGTAGGGCAGCGCCGTCACGTCGGTCCGGTTCTCCTTGCGGGCGAGGCGCCGCGCGAGCATCGCGTACCAGATGTTGCCGAGCGGCAGCGCGATGCCTAGCGCCGGCAGGATGCGTCCGTACACCGTGTCGCTGGGGATCTGCACGACGAACAGGCACAGGCCTGTCAGCACGATGACGTTGAGCAGGACGTTGGTGCCCAGGCCGAAGAGGCCGTTCCAGTCACCGCGCGTCCACCACGGGATGCGCACGCTCGGGGCGGTCCGGCCGCCGGCAGTCGCTGTCGTGCTCATGGTCAGGCCTTCCTGGTCTCGTCGGATGCGGCGATGGCGTCGAGCAGGTCGGCGGACGTCCCGACCCAGCCGACGATGCCGCCCTGCGCCGCGAACATCGCGAGGGCGGACTGGTGGAACTCGGGGAAGTACGAGCCGGTGCAGTCCGACAGCACGAGGCACTCGAAGCCCCGGTCGTTGGCTGCCCGAACGGTGGTCTGCACGCACACCTCCGTCGTGACGCCCGTGACGACCAGGTGCGTGACCCCGGACGCGCGCAGGATCGCCTCGAGGTCCGTGGCGTAGAAGGCGTCCTTCCCGGGCTTGTCGAGCACGACCTCGCCCTCGACCGGGGCGAGCTCGGGGACGATCTCGTGGCCGGCGGATCCGCGGACGAGGAGCCGGCCCATCGGACCGTCGTCGCCGATGCGCAGCGACGGGTTGCCGCGGTCCCGCTTGGCCGGGTACAGGTCGCTGAGGTCGGGCCGGTGCCCCTCGCGCGTATGGATGACCATCGCGCCGTGCTCGCGGAAGGCGTCCAGCACGCGCCGGGTGGGCTCGATGGCGACCTGCAGCCGGGACACGTCGTTGCCGAGGGACTCCCCGAAGCCCCCGGGTTCGACGAAGTCACGCTGGAAGTCGATGCACAGAAGGGCTGTGCGGCCGAGCTCGAAGCGGAACGGGTAGGGCTCCG
The DNA here is from genome assembly GCA_017849335.1 of Actinomycetales bacterium. GTDB lineage: Bacteria > Actinomycetota > Actinomycetes > S36-B12 > S36-B12 > UBA10649. Next base: position 24,786 of record JAFIHP010000423.1, read on the forward strand.
CTGCGGTGGTGATCATGCGTCCTCCTTGGTGGCGCGATCCTTCGTCGGCCGGCTCAGGCGCCGGTCCGGGTGATCCGTGTTCCCGACCGGCCGCGCAGGGCCTCCGGGAGGGCAGCGATGGACGTGATCACGGCCTGCTCGCCGCCGGCGTCCAGGAAGGCCAAGGCCGACTCGATCTTCGGACCCATGGACCCGGCCGGGAACTCGCCCGCCGCCAGGTGATCTCGCGCCTCGGCGGCGTCGATGGTGTCGAGCGCGCGCTGGCGGTCGGTTCCGAAGCCGACGTACACCTGGTCCACCCCCGTGACGAGGACGAGGGTCTGCAGGCCGATGCGCGCGGCGAGGAGGGCGGACAGTCGATCCTTGTCGATGACGGCGTCCACGCTGCGCCAGCCGTCCTCGTCCCGCACGACCGGGATCCCGCCCCCGCCGCCGGCGATGACGACCGAGCCGGTTCGCACGAGGGCGGCGATCTGCGTCGCTTCGAGCACGTCCCGCGGGAGCGGACTGGAGACCACGCGGCGGAAGACGCCGTCGCTGGTCTCGCTGACGGTCCAGCCGGCCTCCGAGACGCGCAGGCGGGCGACGTCCGCGGACATCGTCGAGCCGATCGGCTTGGTGAGATGGTCGAACGCCGGGTCGGCCGGGTCCACCTCGGCATGCGTGAGGACCGTCACGGCGCGCTGATCGACGCCGCGGCGCGCGAGCGCGTTGTCGACCTCCAGGGTCAGGATGTGCCCGATGCCGCCCTGGGAGTCGGCGACGGCCAGCCACAGCGGCAGGTCGGGCAGGCCCTCGATCGGCGCCTCGGGCGCGACGAGCTCCCCGCGGCGCAGGATGTAGCCGACCTGGGGACCGTTGCCGTGGCTGACGACCACCTGCCAGCCGTCGGCCACCAGGCCCGCGACCTGCTCGGCGAAGGAGGCCGCCCGCTCCTGCTGGCGCACGATCGATCCGGCCTCGCCCTCCAGCACGAGGGCGTTCCCGCCGATCGCGATGAGAGCGCTGGGGGCGCTCATCGTCCGGCCTCCCGCGCGAGCGCGTGGACGGCCGCCACGAACACCTCGGGCGGGGCGGTCACGATGCCGGCGCCGATCTGGCCGACCCCGGCCTCCCGGTGCGCGATCCCGGTGTTGATCACCGGGAGCACCCCGGTGTCGAGGACGGCGAGCACGTCGATGCCGCTCGGCGTCCCGGTGAAGTTGAGCGAGGGGATGGGGAACGCCGGGTGGGGGCGCACGGTGATCCGCCGCATCGACCGCGAGATGGCGAGCGCATCGTCGGGCGTCCCCCCGACGAACTGCGTGATCGCGGGCGCGGCCGCCATGGCGAACCCGCCCAGGCCGACCGTCTCGGTGGTCGCCGAGTCGC
>JAFIHP010000424.1 GCA_017849335.1 Actinomycetales bacterium
AGCATCCAGGCGCCCTGACCGGCACACCCACGACGGGCGCCGCGACGTGAGAGGCTGCGCGCGTGCGACTGACCGGGCGCCTCGACGAGCCTGAGCTCGCGTTCCTGCCGTGGCACGTGGCGCTGGAGGAGTGGCCCGACGACCTCGTCGTCGCGCTGCCGCGAGGCATCTCGCGGCACATCGTGCGCTTCGTCCGGCTCAGCGGCACCGTGTACGCGGTCAAGGAGGTCGAGGAGTCCTTCGCCCAGCGCGAGTACGAGCTCCTGTTCGACCTGCAGCGCCGGGGCCTGCCGACGGTCGAGCCGGTCGGCATCGTCCTGGACCGCGTCGACGCGCACGGCGAGCCGCTCCCCGCAGCGCTGATCACCCGGCACCTGGAGTTCTCGCTCCCCTACCGCGCCCTCTTCTCGACCAGCCTGCGCCAAGGCACCGCGAACCGTCTGCTGGACGCCCTCGCCGTGCTGCTGGTCCAGCTGCACCTGGCCGGCTTCTCCTGGAACGACTGCTCCCTGTCGAACACGCTCTTCCGGCGCGACGCGGGGGCGTTCGCCGCGTACCTCGTCGACGCCGAGACCGGCGAGCTGCACCCGTCCCTCTCGACCGGGCAGCGCGTCTACGACCTGGAGACCGCGGCGACGAACGTCGCCGGCGAGCTCATGGACCTGCAGGCCGGCGGCCGGCTGCACGAGGGCATCGACCCGATCGTCACCGGCGTCAGCCTGCGCACGCGCTACGACGCCCTGTGGGACGAGATCACCGGACCGCTCGTCATCACGCGCGAGGACCGCTACCAGCTCGACGCCCGCGTCCGACGGCTGAACTCCCTGGGCTTCGACGTCGCCGAGCTGCAGGTCGACACCCAGTCCGACGGCGAGCACATCCACGTCGCCCCGAAGGTCGTGGACGCCGGACACCACACGCGGCGGCTGCTGCAGCTCACCGGCCTGGACGTCGAGGAGAACCAGGCCCAGCGCCTGCTCAACGACCTCGACTCGTTCCGGGTCAAGGTCGGCCTCGGGCAGGCAGACGAGGAGATCGCCGCGCACCGGTGGGTCACCGAGCGGTTCGAGCGCGTGATGGCCGCGGTGCCGCCGGAACTGCGCGGCAAGCTGGAGCCCGCGCAGATCTACCACGAGGTGCTCGAGCACCGGTGGTTCATGTCCGAGCGCGCCGGCGCGAGCGTGCCGTTCGAGGAGGCCATCTCCGACTACGTCCGCACGATCTTGGCCGAGAAGCCGGACGAGCAGTCCGTTCTCGGCGCCCGCATCGGGACCCCGAGCGACGACACGGCCGCGTTGCGAATCACGCTGCCGCGCGAGGAGTTCCGATGACGCGGGAGTTCACGTCCCTCGTCGTGATCGCGGCGATCGCGGCGTTCGTCCCCCTGCTGGTGGGGCTCCTGCGAATCAAGGTCGCCGAAGTCGTGCTCCTGCTGGCCGGCGGCATAATCTTCGGGCCGTACGTGCTCGGCTGGATCAGCGTCGACGAGTCGATCTCCCTGCTCTCCGAGCTCGGGCTGGGAATGCTGTTCTTCCTCGCGGGCATGGAACTGGAGCGGCGCGCGATCACCGGAACGAGCGGGCGGCTCGCGGCCATCGGCTGGTTCGTCAGCCTGATCGTCGCGGCGGTCCTGGCGATCGTGCTCACGGAGACCGGCCGGATCCACGACACGCTCGGCGTCGCGATCGCGCTGACCTCCACCGCGCTGGGCACCCTCCTGCCGTCCCTGCGCGACCGCGGGGAGCTCAACTCCCGCTTCGGGACGCTGTTCATGGGGGCCGGAGCGTGGGGCGAGTTCGGCCCGATCATCGCGATCTCGGTGCTGCTGGGAACCAAGTCCTCGTTCGCCGCGATCCTCAGCCTGGCGGTGTTCGCCGTGCTCTCGCTCGTCGTGGCCTGGCTGCCGCGCCGCTTCTCCGGCGATCGCGTCCGGGCGATCCTCGAACGGGGCCACCACACGAGCTCGCAGACCGCTCTCCGGTTCGCGATCCTGCTGATCATCTTCCTGCTCGCCCTGGCGGACGTGTTCGGTCTCGATGTCGTCCTCGGGGCGTTCATCGCGGGCGTCATCGTCCGCCAGCTGTCACCGCCGTCCACCGAGTCGGCGCTCCAGGTGCGGATCGAAGCAATCGGCTTCGGCTTCCTGATCCCGTTGTTCTTCGTGGTCTCCGGGGCGAACCTGGACGTCGACTCGATCGTCGAGAACCCCCTGCCCATGCTGCGGTTCTTCGTCTACATCCTCGTCGCCCGCGGGCTCGTCCAGTACCTGCTCTACCGTCGCGAGATCCCCGACCGGCGCGAACGCGGGCGGTTCGCCCTCTACGTCGCGACGGGGCTGCCGATCATCGTCGCCGTCACGCAGATCGAGGTCGACGCCGGCGTGATGATGGAGTCGACGGCGGCCTCCCTCGTCGGAGCCGGCGTGCTCACCGTCCTGGTGTTCCCGATCGTCGGCAACCTCCTCGTACGGGGGCGCGGCACGTCCTCCGACGCGGTTCAGGAGCGCGCGGCGAACACCGCCTGAAGCACGATGCCGGCCGCGACCGAGGCGTTGAGCGACTCGACGCCGCCGGCCATCGGGATCGACACGAGGACGTCGCAGGTCTCGCCGACGAGCCGGGACAGTCCGGCGCCCTCGGCCCCGACGACGACGAGCACGGGTCCACGGACGACGGCGGGGTCCAGGTCGGCCAGCTCGACGTCCGCGTCGGCGGCCAGCCCGATGGCGGTGAAGCCGGCCTTCTGGAACGACTGGATCGACCGCGTCCGGTTGGTCACCTGCGCGCCCTTGCCCCGCGCCAGCGCACCAGCCGACGACGTCCCCGCCCCGGCC
>JAFIHP010000425.1 GCA_017849335.1 Actinomycetales bacterium
AGTCCTTGAAGAAGTCGTGCGTGCTGGTCAAGGACGCTCCCGCGTTCGTCGTGAACCGGCTGCTGACGCGGTACATGGGCGAGGTCATCGCCGCCGTCGACGAGGGCACCCCGCTGCAGGTCGCGGACGGTGTCTCGCACTCCCTCGGCCTGCCGATGGGTCCGTTCGAGCTGCTCGGGCTCGTCGGACCGGCCGTCGCGCTGCACGTGGCCGAGACGATGCACGAGGCGTTCCCGGACCGGTACACGGTGTCCGAGAACCTCGCCCGGATCGTCGCGGCCGGGAAGACGGCGGTGCTCGTGAAGGACGCAGACGGCAAGAAGGTCGTCGACCCGGAGGTGCTCGCCCTCTTCGTCCAGGGTGACTCGCCCTCGACGGTCGACCAGGTGCGCGACCGGCTGGCTCTCGCGCTGGCCGACGAGGCCCGTCGGATGCTCGACGAGGGCGTCGTCGCCGAGCCGCAGGACCTCGACCTGTGCATGATCCTCGGCGCGGGCTGGCCGTTCTGGCTCGGCGGGCTGACGCCCTACCTGGACCGCTGCGGTGCGGCCGAGCAGGCGACCGGCCGCCGGTTCCTTCCCCCCGGAGTCGCGAGCGTCCCCGTCTAGCGCGGGGTGCCGCGCGACGAACGCCGGCGGTACATGTCGGCGTCCGCCTCGGCGATCAGCGCATCGATGTCGGCGGCCGCGTCCGGCCCGGCGGGAATCCGCCGGGCGGCGGCGCCCGCGCTGACCCGCACCGGACCGCAGCGGGCATCGGACCCCGCCCGCCGGATGCGTTCCTCCAGCCGTGCTTCCAGCGTGCTCGGATCGCTCGGAAGGCCCAGTCCCACGATGACGAACTCGTCGCCGCCCCATCGTCCGATCACGTCTCCGGCGCGTGCGACGCCTGTCAGAGCGTCGGCGACCGCCCGCAGCAGGCGATCGCCGACCTCGTGCCCGAGCGTGTCGTTCGCCGCCTTCAGCCCGCGGACGTCCAAGAACACGACCATGACGGGCTGACCGGTGCGGTCGGCGAGTCCGACGATCCCGCGAAGCTGCTCGCGCACCCCGTGGCGGTTCAGCAGGCCGGTGAGCTCGTCGACCGTCGCGAGGCGCCGGGCCCGGGCGGTCATGGCGGCCAGCTCGTCGACGGCCTGCAGCCGCAGCCACATCAGGCCGAGGCCGACCACGGAGGCCGTCACCGCGACCACGATCCAGTCCAGCGGTTCGGATCCCGGCCAGCGTTGCGCGACGACGACGCAACCGACCACCATCACCAGGCTCGAGCCGACGGCGGGAACCCACGCCAGCGTCAGAGGCGACGACGCCACCATGATCACGAGGATGTACGCGAAGCTCGACCCGTCGGGAGCGACGAACACCTGGAACTGGCCGTCGACGACGAGCAACGTCGCGCAGACCGCCACGAGCCACGGCCACGCGGCGCGGGGCGTACGGTCGGCGCGACCCAGCAGCCCCACCCCGATCAGAAGGCACGCGACGACGACGTTCAGCCCCACCGACAGCACGCTGACGGGCGTGCCGATCAGGGTGTTGACCGCGGTGACGACGAGCAGCGCCCCTCCGGCCATCGGCAGCGCCCAGGGGCCGAAGCGCGCGCAGACGGCCAGGCGGAACGCCCGACGGTCGTCGTCCGCCGCGGCGGGCAACGGGTCCACGTGATCGACGCTAGCAGCGCGATGCTGATCGTCGCTGTTCGTCGCCGACCAACGACAGCCGCCTCGGGACCTTCGACCCCGGGGTCGGCCGGAAAACCTACGGTAGCGTCACTTACGCAACCGTAGGTTCGGCACGGAAAGGCCCGTCGATGCGTTCTGCCGCGCAGCTGCCCCCGGTCATCCAGGGCGGCATGGGTGCCGCTGTCTCCTCGTGGCGACTGGCGAGCGCCGTCGCCCGCGCCGGCCAGCTCGGCGTCGTCTCCGGCGTGGCGCTCGACCTGGTCCTCGCCCGCCGGCTCCAGGACGGTGACGCCGGGGGTCACGCCCGGCGGGCTCTCGCCGCGTTCCCGGACCAGGACATGGCTCAGCGCGCGATCCACCGGCACTTCCGCGAGGGCGGGCGGGCGCTGGGCACGCCCTACGCCCCGATCGGGCAGTTGACGGTCGATCCCCCGCGCCGCAGCACCGAGCTGGTCGTGCTCGGCGGGTTCGTCGAGACCTGGCTGGCCAAGGAGGGCCACGACGGCATCGTCGGCATCAACTGCCTGGAGAAGATCCAGGTGTCGACGCCCGGCACCCTCCTCGGCGCGCTGCTCGCGGGCATCGACGTGGTCCTGATGGGTGCCGGGGTCCCGCGCGAGATCCCGCGGGCGCTCGACCTCCTCGCGGCCGGCGAGCGGCTCGACTTCCCCATCGACGTGGAGGGCTCCGACGAGCCCGTCACGCTGACGGTCGACCCGCGCGACTTCGCCGGGACCACGGTGTTCCCGATCCCCCGACCGCCATTCCTGGCCATCGTCTCCGCGCACGTCCTGGCGGCGTTCCTGGCTCGCGACGAGCTGATCCGCCCCGACGGGTTCGTCGTCGAGGCGTCCCCCGCCGGCGGCCACAACGCTCCCCCGCGTCGGCCCGTGATCGAGGACGGCGAGATGGTCTTCGGCCCGCGCGACGAGCCGGACCTCGCGAAGATCGCCGCTCTCGGCCTGCCGTTCTGGGTGGCTGGCGCCGCCGGAACCCCGCAGGCGTTGCGCGACGCACAGGCGGCCGGTGCCGTCGGCGTCCAGGTCGGCACGGTCTTCGCCCTGTCGAGCGACTCCGGTCTGCGCGACGACATCCGGACGGAGCTGCTCGACGGGATCCGCGACGGATCACTGCGCGTGCGGACGGATCCGCTCGCCTCCCCCACTGGCTTCCCGTTCAAGGTCGCCGACGTCGACGGGACCGTGTCCGACCTCGCGCTACGCGCCGACCGCGCTCGCCTGTGCGACTTGGGCTTCCTGCGCACCCCGTACCAGCGGCCGGACGGCAGCGTGGGCTACCGGTGCGCCTCGGAGCCGGTCGACGAGTACGTCCGCAAGGGCGGCGATGCGGACAACACCGCCGGACGAGCCTGCGTGTGCAACGGGCTGACGGTGTCCGTCGGACTGGGTCAGACGCGCAAGGACGGGTTCGTCGAACCGGCGATCGTCACGCTCGGGTCAGACACGACCGCGGCGGCGCAGCTGCTCGAGCGCTACCCCAGCGGCTGGTCGGCCACCGACGTCGTGGACTGGCTCGTCTCGTCCTGAGCGTCGAGCGGGTCGGCGCAGCGCGCCATCGTCTCGACGATCCCTCGGGAGATCTCCTGGGCCGTCAGGCCGCATTCGGCAAGGAC
>JAFIHP010000426.1 GCA_017849335.1 Actinomycetales bacterium
GGGGTGCGGCTCCCCCTGGCGGGCGGTCGCGGCGCACCGCGCGGTCGTGGCCTGCCACGGGGTCGAGGCGGCCAGGGACTCGGCCTCCTCGGCCAGCGCCCGCCGAGCCGCGAGAGCGGTCTCGCGCTGCTCGGCCTTGCGGGCGCGGGCAGCGGCCTTGGCCGCCTCGATGTCGTCGGCGAGCCGGTCGCAGCGCGCCTCCAGGGCAGCGACGTCGCCCACGAACGCGCGGGCCGCGAGGGCCTCACGCACACGGGCCAGCACGGCATCGGCCTGCTCCGCGGTGGCGCGCTGGTCGCCGAGTCGTCGTTCGACGAGGTCCACCTCCACGACGAGGTCGTCGTAGCGGCGCGCGTAGAACGCCAGGCCCTCGGCGGGGTCGCCTGCTGCCCACTGGCCCACGACGACCTCGCCGTCGGGAGCGAGCAGGACGACCGTGCCGTCCGCCTCGACGCGCCCGAACCGCATGCTGTCGGACGGCGCCTCGGTGGACGTCGACGCCTCCGGTGCGGCAGGCGTCGTCACGGGGCTGGTCGGCCGGCGGAGGGACCCGGGCGTCGGCGGACGCAGCGAACCGGGTGTCGGTGCCCCGGACTCGTTCATCGTCGACTCCTGCCGTGCGTCGGGCCGCGGTCGTCCACGGCGTGGTGTCCCACCCTAGCCAAGCCCCTAGGCCGACTTGATGCTCGCGGACTCGATGAACACGGTCTGCTGAGGCTGGCCGTCGGCGCCCTTGTCGGTCGTGCCCTGCTTGGCGACCTCCTTGACGATGTCCAGGCCCTCGGTCACCGTGCCCCAGACGGTGTAGTCGCCCGGGAGGACGGTGTCCTCGTAGACGATGAAGAACTGCGAGCCCGACGTCCCGGCCCCGGCGTTGGCCATGGCGACCGTGCCGGCGGGGTAGGTCGCCGCGTCGCCGCTGGGGAGGTTCTCGTCCGGCACCGTGTAGCCCGGACCGCCCGTGCCGTCGCCCTTGGGATCGCCGCACTGCAGCACGAAGATCCCCTGCGTCGTCAGCCGGTGGCACGCGGTCCCGTCGTAGAAGCCGTTCTTGGCCAGGAAAACCTCGCTGGCGACCGTCTTCGGGGCGTCGTGGTCGAGCGCGATCACGATGTCGCCGCAGTTCGTGGTCAGCGTGATCGACGCGACCCCGCTGGCGTCCTCCGTCGGCGCGGAGCCGTACGTGAGGTTGTCGGCCCGTGGAGTGCCGGGAGGCGTGCAGTCCATCGCGGACGACGTCGGCAGCGGTGACGGGGAGGCAGACGCGGACGCGGTCGGCAGGAGGGACTCGAGCGGCGCCTGGTCGGCGGTGGTGTCGCTGCGTCCGACGACGGCCCAGACGGCCCACGCCACCGACGCGAGCACGAGCGCGACGACCACGACGGCGGCCACGATGGTCTGACGGCGCTTGGCGCGGGACGCCCGCTGTGCTCGTCGCGCGCTCTGCCGCTCGTACTTCGCGCGCGCCAGCTCCCGCTCGCGCTTGTTGCTGGCCATCGTGTCCCTTCGAGATCGCGTCCGGAGCGGCGCCGAGTCTATGCGCGTCGGTCTCGTGGTCGGGCACGGTAGATAGGCTTGGTACCCAACCGTCGGGCACGTCGCGAGCGTCGGCCGTGCCGTCGGACACGACAGGAAGGCCCGCACGTGCTCATCGGCGGCTTCCCCGCGGGCTCGTGGGGCACCAACTGCTACGTCCTGGCGAACGCGCCGGGAGAGCCCTGCCTGATCGTCGATCCCGGGCAGGACTCGATCGACGGCGTGCACGACCTCGTCCGCGAGCACCGCCTGCTCCCAGCGGCGGTGCTGCTCACCCACGGTCACATCGACCACGTCTGGTCCGTCGCGCCGCTCACCGACGAGTTCGAGGTCCCCGCACTGATCCACGCCGCTGACCGGTACCGGCTGGCGGACATCGCCGGCTCCAGCGTGATGATGGCCCGCGAGAAGCTGATGGCCATGACCAAGAACTCGCTCGAGCTGACGGAGCCGTCGGACGTGCTGCTCCTGGAGGACCAGCAGCGGCTCGACCTCGCGGGCATCCCCCTGGTGGTCAAGCACGCGCCGGGGCACACCGAGGGCTCGGTCGTCTTCGAGCTGGACGAGGTCATGTTCAGCGGCGACGTGCTGTTCGCCGGGTCGATCGGACGGACCGACCTGCCGGGCGGAGACCACGCGGCGATGATCGAGTCGCTGCGCCGCGTCATCCTGCCGGCGTCGGACCATCTGGTCGTGCTTCCCGGGCACGGCCCGCAGACCACGATCGCCGCCGAGCGCGCCGCGAACCCGTACCTGCGCCAGCTCGTCGACGACGTCGAGGTCGGCCGCAACCCGACGGGGATGTGACGTGGCGCGCAAGGCCGGGCTCTCCGGCTTCCCCGAATGGCTGCCGTCCGGGCAGGTCGTCGAGCAGCTCGTCATCGACACGGCCCGTCGGGTCTTCGAGCTCCACGGCTTCGCCGGGCTGCGCACGCGATCGGTCGAGCCGCTCGAGGAGATGCTCCGCAAGGGTGAGATCGACAAGGAGGTCTACGTCCTGCGGCGGCTGCATGCCGAGGAGGCGCAGGCCGATTCCGGCCTGGGGCTGCACTTCGACCTGACAGTGCCGTTCGCGCGGTACGTCGTCGAGCATGCCGGCCAGCTGGAGTTCCCGTTCCGCCGGTACCAGATCCAGTCGGCGTGGCGTGGGGAACGACCGCAGGAGGGCCGGTTCCGCGAGTTCACCCAGGCCGACATCGACGTCGTCGGCCGCGACCACCTCGCCTTCCACCACGAGGTCGAGATGGCCGTCGTGATGGGGAGCGTCCTCGCCCAGCTGCCGATCCCGGCGGCGGTGATCCAGGTGAACAACCGCAAGCTGGCCGAGGGGTTCTACCGGGGCGTCGGGGCGTCCGACCCGGCCGCGGTGCTGCGGGCCGTGGACAAGCTCGACAAGATCGGCCCGGCGCGCGTCGCGGACCTGCTCGTCACCGACGCGGGCCTGTCGGATCAGGCCGCCCGCCGCTGCCTGGACCTCGCCGAGATCCGCACCGCCGACGCGTCCTTCGTGGACCGGGTCGCCGCGCTCGGCGTCCGCGACCCGCTGCTCGACGAGGGGGTGGCCGAGCTGGCCGCCGTCGTCGAGGGAGCCAATGCCCTCCTCCCGGGATCGGTCGTGGCCGACCTGCGGATCGCCCGCGGACTGGACTACTACACCGGCACGGTCTACGAGACCCAGCTCCAGGGCTACGAGTCGGTCGGGTCGATCGCCTCGGGCGGGCGCTACGACTCGCTGGCCTCCGACGGCAAGCAGACGTTCCCGGGCGTCGGGATCTCGTTGGGGGTCACGCGGCTGGTGTCGATCCTGCTCGGCCGCGACCTCGTGTCGGTCTCGCGTCCGGGGCCGGCGGCGGTCCTCGTCGCCGTCGTCGACGAGAGCGACCGCGGCGTCAGCGAGACCGTCGCCGCCCGGCTGCGTGCGCGCGGGATCGCGTGCGAGGTCGCGCCGGCGGCCGACAAGTTCGGCAAGCAGATCAAGTACGCCGACCGGCGCGGCATCCCGTACGTGTGGTTCCCGTCCCCGGACGGCGACAGCGTCAAGGACATCCGCAGCGGCGACCAGGAGCCCGCGGACGCGACGGACTGGGCGCCGCCCGCCGCGGACGCCGCTCCCTTCGTCACGTCCACCCGAACAACGACCACCAGCATGGAGGCACGTCCGTGATCCGCACGCATGACGCAGGAACGCTGCGACCGGCCGACGCCGGCACGCAGGTGACGCTGGCCGGGTGGATCGCCCGCCGCCGTGACCACGGCGGGGTCGCCTTCCTCGACCTGCGCGACGCCAGCGGCGTCGTCCAGGTCGTCGTCCACGACGCGGAGGTCGCTCACCCGCTGCGCGACGAGTTCTGCATCAAGGTGGTCGGCACGGTCGAGCTGCGCCCGGAGGGGAACGAGAACCCCGCCCTCCCGACGGGCGCGATCGAGGTCTCGGCTAGCACGGTCGAGGTGCTCTCGACGTCCGCACCGCTGCCGTTCCCCATCGACGACCGCAGCACGGTCGGCGAGGAGATCCGCCTGCGCCATCGGTACCTCGACCTGCGGCGCTCGGGACCGGCCGCGGCGATCCGCATGCGGTCGAAGGTCAGCCAGATCGCGCGGGACGTCCTGCTCGCGCGCGATTTCGTCGAGGTCGAGACCCCGACGCTGACCGCGTCCACCCCCGAGGGCGCGCGCGACTTCCTCGTCCCCGCGCGGCTCCAGCCGGGTAAGTGGTACGCGCTGCCGCAGTCGCCGCAGCTGTTCAAGCAGTTGCTCATGGTCGCCGGTCTGGAGCGGTACTTCCAGATCGCCCGGTGCTATCGCGACGAGGACTTCCGAGGCGACCGGCAGCCGGAGTTCACGCAGCTCGACATCGAGATGTCGTTCGTCGAGCAGGACGACGTCATCGAGCTCGGCGAGACGCTGATCCGGGCGATCTGGTCCGGGGTCCTGGGCGTCGAGATCGGGCCGATCCCGCGCATGACGTATGCCGAGGCGATGCGGCGGTACGGCAGCGACAAGCCGGACCTGCGGTTCGGGCTCGAGCTCGTCGACCTGACGGCGTTCTTCGCCGACACGCCCTTCCGGGTGTTCCAGGCGGAGCACGTCGGCGCCGTCGTCATGCCCGGAGGGGCCGACCAGCCGCGTCGGGCGTTCGACGCGTGGCAGGAATGGGCGAAGCAGCGCGGGGCGAAGGGCCTGGCCTACGTCACCGTGGCCGCCGACGGCACCCTCGGCGGACCGGTGGCCAAGAACATCAGCGACGACGAGCGCGCCGGCCTGGTCGCCGCCGTCGGCGCGCAGCCGGGTGACTGCGTCTTCTTCGCCGCCGGTCGACCGGCGGACGCCCGCGCGCTGCTCGGCGCGACGCGGCTGGAGGTCGGCCGCCGGCTCGGGCTGATCGACGAGTCCGCGTGGTCGTTCGTGTGGGTCGTCGACGCCCCGATGTTCGAGGAGGTCGTCGAAGACGGGCAGATGCTCGGGTGGACCGCTGTGCACCACCCGTTCACGTCCCCCAACAGCGAGTGGCTCGACCGGTTCGAGGAGGCACCGGGGGAGGCGCTCGCCTGGGCCTACGACATGGTCTGCAACGGCAACGAGATCGGCGGTGGATCGATCCGTATCCACCAGCGCGAGGTCCAGGAGCGCGTGTTCACCCTGCTGGGGATGAGCGACGAGGAGGCCCGGTCGAAGTTCGGGTTCCTGCTCGACGCGTTCCAGTACGGCCCGCCGCCGCACGGTGGCATCGCGTTCGGTTGGGACCGCCTGTGCATGCTGCTGGCCGGCTCGGCGTCGATCCGCGACGTCATCGCGTTCCCGAAGACCGGCGGTGGTCTGGATCCGCTGACCGGGGCGCCGACGGCGATCACCGCGCAGCAGCGTGCCGAGGCCGGGGTCGACGCGACCCCCGACGACTGACCCGCGACGCGCCTGGAATGGTCGCTAAACCGCCCGAAATGGACGATTCCTCGACCATTCCAGGCGTCTCGGCGGTGGGGGACATCGCGGTTGTGGGGGACATCGCGGTTGTGGGGGACGCGTATCTGCGGTGGCGGGCGGCCGGCGAGCTGACGGATCCGGTGCTGGTCGAGGACGGGCACGTCGCCTGGTGCTGGGAACGCGACCACGACGCGCCGGACGGGCAGGCCTGGGCGACCGTCGTCGGCGACGATCCCGCCGTCGCGGCGGCCCTCATCGATCGACTCGCTCGGCTGCGGGCGTTCGACGGCGTCACGGTCCGCGAATCGGTCGTGCCGGGGCTGCCCCAGCGGCTGCAGCCGCAGCAGCCGGGACGGTGGTGCGCCTGGACGCTCGACGTCGCCGAGGTCGCCTGGCCGGCGGACCCCGTGGTGGTCGATCTGGACCGACGCGACCCGCGGATCGATCCGCTGCTGGACCACTCCGCCTCGGCCTACGTCCGGACCGATGACCCGCTCGTGGACCACTGGGTCGGGGTCGACGACGGCGGGATGCTCGTCGCGGTCGGCGCGTCGCACCGCGAGGTGAGCGGAGCCGCCCACGTGGTGAGCGTCTGCACGCACCCCGACCGGCGCGGCCAGGGCCTGGCCGAACGCGTCGTCCGCTCCCTCGCCCAGCGGGCGCAGACGGACCGGGCTCCGGCCGTGTACCTGGAGATGTTCGCCGACAACGAGGCCGCGCGGCGCGTCTACCGCCGGGTCGGGTTCACCGAGCACGCCACGTACGTGTCCGGGTCGGTGCCCCGGTCGGCCTAGGGTTCGACGCATGACCTTGTTCGACGACGGGCTGGACCCGGCGCGCGCGTCGGCGCCGCTCGCCGTCCGGATGCGCCCGAGGTCCGTCGACGAGGTCGTCGGGCAGGACGACGCGCTGGCCCCTGGCTCGCCGCTGCGCCGGCTGCTCACGGCTCCGGCGGGCGCGCCGGTGGTCTCGGTCATGCTGTGGGGCCCGCCGGGCACCGGGAAGACCACGCTGGCGACGTTGCTGTCGGCCGGCAGCGGTCGGGCGTTCGTCGAGCTGTCCGCGGTGACCGCCGGCGTCAAGGACGTGCGCATGGTCATCGACCGCGCCCGCGACGCCCTCGCGATGCACGGCCGCGGCACCGTCCTGTTCGTCGACGAGGTGCACCGCTTCAGCAAGACCCAGCAAGACGCACTTCTGCCCGCGGTGGAGAACGGCTGGGTCACCCTCATCGCCGCGACCACGGAGAACCCCAGTTTCTCGGTCATCGCGCCGCTGATGTCCCGCAGCGTCCTCGTCCGGCTGTCGCCGTTGACCGACACGCACGTCGAGCAACTGCTCCGCCGCGCGGTCACCGACCCGCGCGGTCTGGGTGACCGCATCGCCGTCGACGAC
>JAFIHP010000427.1 GCA_017849335.1 Actinomycetales bacterium
ATCAAGGAGCTGGGAACCAACGGCGGCGGCTTCTACAACGCCAATTCGGCCCACCCGTTCGAGAACCCGGCCGGGTGGACGAACCTGATCGAGATATTCCTGCTCCTGCTGATCCCGGTGGCGCTCACGCGCACGTTCGGCCGGCTCGTCAACGACCTGCGACAGGGCTACGCGGTCCTCGCCGTCATGGGCGTCCTGTGGGGAGCCGTCACCACGTTCGTCGTGTGGGCCGAAGTCGCGCACCAGGGACCGGCGCTGCAGCTGGCTGGCGCGGCGATGGAAGGCAAGGAGGTGCGCTTCGGCGTCCCGATGTCGGCCGTGTTCGCGTCGTCCACGACCGCGACGTCGACCGGTGCGGTCGATGCGATGCACTCGTCGTTCACCGCGTACGGCGGAGGCGGGGCGATCGTGAACATGATCCTCGGCGAAGTGTCGCCGGGCGGGGTCGGTTCGGGCCTCTACGGCATCCTCGTGGCGGCGATCGTCGCGGTGTTCATCGCCGGGCTCATGGTCGGGCGCACGCCGGAGTACCTGGGGAAGAAGATCGGTCCGCGGGAGATGAAGCTCGTCTCGCTGTATGTGCTGGTGACGCCGTGCATCGTGCTCGCCGGGCTGGGCATCGCGATGGCGACGGAGACCGGCAGGGCATCGATCCTCAACCCCGGACCGCATGGGCTGTCCGAGGTCATGTACGCGTTCGCGTCGGCCGGAAACAACAACGGCTCCGCCTTCGCCGGCCTGAACGCGAACACGGACTTCTACAACATCGGCCTGGCGATCGCGATGGCCCTCGGCCGGTTCCTCCCGATCTGCCTCGTCCTGGCGCTCGCCGGCTCGCTCGCGTCGCAGCGAGCCGTCCCCGCGTCGAGCGGCACGTTGCCGACGCACCGGCCGCTGTTCGTGGTCCTGGTGGTCGGCGTCGTCCTGCTGGTCGCCGGGCTCACGTTCGTTCCTGCCCTAGCCCTCGGTCCGATCGCGGAGGCCCTGTCATGAGCACGTCTGTCGCCCCCACCAGTCGCATCAGCTCGGGTGCGTTCGACCTACGGTCGCTGGTGACCTCGCTGCCCGAGGCGCTGCGCAAGCTCGACCCGCGACTGATGTGGCGCAACCCGGTCATGTTCGTCGTGCTCGTCGGGTCGGTGCTGACCACCGTGTCGGCGATCGCGGAGCCCAGTGCCTTCGCGTGGTGGATCACGGTCTGGCTGTGGCTCACGGTGCTGTTCGCGAACCTCGCGGAGGCCGTGGCCGAGGGCCGGGGCCGCGCCCAGGCCGCCACGCTCCGGGCGACGCGGCGCGACACGATGGCCCGGCTCCTGGTCGATGGCGGCGAGCGCCTCGTGCCCGCGACGGAACTCCGGGTAGGCAACCGGGTCGTGTGCGAGGCGGGAGACGTCGTCCCCGGCGACGGCGACGTCGTCGAGGGCGTCGCGAGCATCGACGAGTCGGCCATCACCGGGGAGTCGGCGCCGGTCATCCGCGAGAGCGGCGGCGACCGCAGCGCGGTCACGGGGGGCACGAAGGTGCTGTCGGACCGCATCGTCGTGGAGATCACCGCCCCGCCGGGCCAGACGTTCATCGACCGGATGATCGCCCTCGTCGAGGGTGCGAGCCGGCAGAAGACGCCCAACGAGATCGCACTCAACATCCTCCTGGCGGCGTTGACGAGCGTGTTCGTCCTCGTGGTCCTGACGCTGTCGCCGCTCGCCTCCTACTCGGGCACCACCGTCGGGGTCGTCGTCCTCGTCGCGCTGCTCGTCTGCCTCATCCCGACGACCATCGGAGCCCTTCTCTCCGCGATCGGCATCGCCGGCATGGACCGCCTCGTCCAGCGCAACGTGCTGGCGATGTCCGGGCGTGCGGTGGAGGCGGCCGGTGACGTGTCCACGCTCCTCCTCGACAAGACGGGGACGATCACGCTCGGCAACCGCCAGGCGGTCGAGCTGCTCCCGGCTCCGGGAGTCGACATCGAGACGCTCGCCGACGCCGCGCAGCTGAGCAGCCTTGCCGACGAGACCCCGGAAGGGCGCTCCATCGTCGTCCTGTGCAAGGACCGCTACGGGTTGCGGGCGCGCGAGGAGGGCATGCTCCCGCACGCGCACTTCGTCCCGTTCACCGCGCAGACCCGGATGTCCGGTGTCGACGTCGACGGCCGCCAGGTGCGCAAGGGCGCGGCGGGATCGGTGTTCGGGTTCGTCCGCGGTCTCGGGGGTTCGGTACCGCCCGAATCCTCCGCGGCGGTCGATGCGATCGCGGGCGCCGGCGGCACGCCGCTCGTCGTCGCCGACGGTCCGACGGTGCTCGGGATCGTCCACCTCAAGGACGTCGTCAAGGAGGGAATCCGGGAACGCTTCGACGAGCTGCGTCGCATGGGCATCCGGACCGTCATGATCACGGGCGACAACCCGATGACGGCCGCCGCGATCGCTCAGGAGGCCGGCGTGGACGACTTCCTGGCCGAGGCGACGCCGGAGGACAAGCTCGCGCTGATCCGACGTGAGCAGGAGGGTGGTCGCCTGGTCGCGATGACCGGCGACGGCACGAACGACGCACCGGCCCTCGCGCAGGCCGACGTCGGCGTGGCCATGAACACGGGGACGTCGGCGGCCAAGGAGGCCGGCAACATGGTCGACCTGGACTCCAACCCGACGAAGCTCATCGACGTCGTCGAGATCGGCAAGCAGCTGCTGATCACGCGCGGGTCGCTGACGACCTTCTCGATCGCCAACGACATCCCGAAGTACTTCGCGATCATCCCCGCGATCTTCGTGGTGGCCTACCCGGGGCTGGAGTCGCTGAACGTCATGAGGCTGTCCTCGCCGAACTCGGCGATCTTGTCGGCCGTCGTGTTCAACGCCCTCGTCATCATCGCCCTGATCCCCCTGGCACTGCGCGGCGTGCGCTACCGCCCCGCGAGCGCGTCATCCCTGCTGAGCCGGAACCTGCTGGTCTACGGACTCGGCGGCATCCTCGTGCCGTTCGTCGGCATCAAGCTCCTCGACCTCGTGATCTCCCATATCCCTGGAATCGGGTGACGACATGGCACAGACAGTCCGGCAGGCATGGGTGGCGCTGCGGGTCCTTCTCGTGATGACGGTCCTCGTCGGGATCGTGTACCCCCTCGCGGTGTTCCTCGTCGGTCGCGTGGTCCCGTCGACCGCGGACGGGTCCTTCGTCACCGACGCGAGCGGCACGGTCGTCGGCTCCGCGCTGATCGGCCAGCCGTTCGACGGGTCCGAGTGGTTCTGGCCGCGACCGTCCGCCGCCGGAGACGGCTACGACGGCCTGGCCAGCGGCGGCAGCAACCTCGCCGCCGACAATCCCGATCTCGTGTCAGCAGTGGCCGAGAGGCAGTCCGCCGCGGCGGCGGCCGACGGTGTAGCGCCAGCGGAGGTCCCGGCGGACGCCGTCACGGCGTCCGGCAGCGGCCTGGACCCCGATATCAGTCCGGAGTACGCGCAGCAGCAGGTCACCCGCGTCGCTGCCGCGCGTGGGCTGGACGTCGCGACCGTCGAGTCACTCGTGGCCGACCACACGCAGGGCCGCGCGCTCGGCTTCGTGGGCGAGCCGCGCGTCAACGTCCTGGAGCTGAACCTGGCGCTCTCGCAGCTGACGCCGTGAGGGGCGACAATGAGCCGGTGACGTCAGCCGCCGCCTCCACGCGGGGGCGGCTACGGATCTATCTCGGCGCGGCGCCCGGCGTGGGCAAGACGTTCGCGATGCTCGGCGAGGCCCACCGCCGGGTCGAGCGCGGGACGGACGTCGTCGTGGGGATCGTCGAGACCCACGGCCGCCGGCATACGGCCGCCCTGCTGGACGGCCTCGAGACGGTTCCGCGTCGCGCGATGGCGTACCGGGGCACCATGTTCGCGGAGATGGATCTCGACGCCATCCTGCGCCGTCGCCCCGAGGTCGTGCTCGTCGACGAGCTCGCCCACACGAACGTCCCGGGATCCCGGCACGAGAAGCGGTGGCAGGACGTCGGCGAGCTTCTCGACGCGGGCATCGACGTCATCTCGACCGTCAACATCCAGCATCTCGAGTCGCTCAACGACGTCGTCAGCTCGATCACGGGCATCACGCAGCGGGAGACGGTTCCCGACGCCGTCGTCCGTGCCGCGGACCAGATCGAGCTGGTCGACATGGTCCCCGAGGCACTGCGACGACGGCTCGCGCACGGCAACGTGCACGCGGCCGACAAGGTCGACGCGGCGCTGGGCAACTACTTCCGGGTCGGCAACCTCACCGCTCTGCGCGAGCTCGCCCTGCTGTGGCTGGCGGACCGGGTCGAGGAGGGCCTGGAGCGCTACCGCGCCGAGCACGGCATCGACGGCACGTGGGCTGCGCGGGTACGGATCGTGGTCGCCGTGACGGGGGGTCCGGAGAGCGGCACGCTGCTGCGCCGAGCTGCCCTGATCTCCGGACGCAGCGCCGGCCGAGACCTCGTGGCCGTCCACGTCGTGCGCGGCGACGGCACGGTCGGCGCCCGGCCCGAGGCCATCTCCCATCTCCGGCAGCTGACCGAGGATCTCGGCGGCACGTTCCACACCGTGGTCGGCGAGGACCCCGGGACCGCCGTCCTGGAGTTCGCCCGGACCGTCAACGGCACGCAGGTCGTGGTCGGTGCATCCCGTCGAGGCCGGCTGAGCCTGGCGCTGAGGCCGAGCGCGGTCGACCAGATCGTCCGGGAGTCCGGCGACATCGACGTGCACGTGGTCTCGCACGAGCGCGCGGGACGCGCGCGGAGGACCTGGGTGCAGGCTCGCCGGATCCCGCGCGGGCGGTCGGCCGTCGCCTGGGCGATGGCGGTGGCGATCCCGCTGGTCATCACGCTCGTGCTGCTGCCGTTCGCCTCCGCCATCAGCTTGTCGACCGTTCTCCTCGCGTACCTGCTCGGCGTGGTCGCGTCATCGCTGGTCGGCGGCATCGCCCCGGCCGTCGCGACCGCGCTGCTCGCGGGCGTCGCGGCCAACTTCTTCTTCGTGCCCCCGGTCCGGACGCTGACGATCGCGCAGCCGGAGAGCGCGTTCGCCCTGCTGGTCTTCGTGATCGTCGGCGCCGTCATCGCGACGATCGTCGACCGGAGCGCCGCCCGAGCGGAGGATGCGGCGCTCCGGCGAGCGGAGGCGAACGTCCTGCTCTCGCTGTCGACCGGCGTGCTCGGCCGCGGCAACGGCGTGCAGGCGCTGCTGGACCAGGCGTGCACGACGTTCGGCATGCGCAGCGCCGCCCTGTTCGAGGACACGTCCGCGGGACGAGCGCCCGCGGTCGTCGAGGTCACGGGGGAGCGGCCCCCGTCCAGCCCGGACTCGGCCGACGTTGTCGTCGACGCGGGCGTGGGGCTCCAGCTGGCGCTCGTCGGCCGACCCCTGCCGGCGTCCGACCTGCGCCTGCTCGACGCGTTCGCCGCGCAGGCCGGTGCCGTGCTCGAGCGCAACCGGCTCGCCGCGCGAGCCGCGGACGCCGCGCGCCTGCAGTCGTCGGAGTCGGTGCGGACCGCGATCCTCGCGGCCGTCTCCCACGACCTTCGGACGCCTGTCGCCGGGATCAAGGCGGCGTTGGCGACCGTGCTCGACCCGGACCTGACGCTCGCACCCGCGGACGAGCACGAGCTGCTGCTCCAGGCGGCCGAGGCCACCGACCGGCTCGATGCGCTGCTCGCGAACCTGCTGGACCTCAGTCGGCTCCAGACCGGGGCCGTCCGCCCGGTCCTGGAGCCGGTGTCGGTGGTCGAGGTCGTCGACGGCGCTCTCGCCGGGCTTCCGGCCGGCAGCGTCGTCGACGAGACCGGCGAGGACCTGCCGCTCATCGTCACCGACGAGGGGCTCCTGGAGCGGGTGCTGGCCAACATCATCGAGAACGCGGTCCGACACAACCCGACAGGCGAGCCTGTCCGGGTCACGGCTGCGGTCGTGCCCGGCGGCAGCGTCGAGGTGCGCGTGGCCGACCGGGGTCCGGGCGTGCGCGCCGAGGAGCGCGACCGCATGTTCGAGCCCTTCCAGCGGCTCGGCGACGCCCCCGGCGGTTCCGGGGTCGGCCTCGGCCTGGCTGTGGCGCGCGGTCTCGCGGAGGCCGTGGGCGCTGAGCTCGAGGCAGACGACACGCCGGGCGGAGGGCTCACGATGCTCGTGCGCGTGCCGGTGACGGCGCCGGGGGGATCGCCGTGACCTCGGTGCTGGTCGTCGAGGACGACGCCGCGCTCGCGCGGGCCCTCGCGATCAACCTGCGCGCCCGTGGATTCGACGTGCACCTCGCCGGGACCGGGAAGGGCGCGCTCGGCCTCGTTGCCACCGCGCACCCGGACGTCGTGGTCTTGGACCTCGGACTGCCGGACCTCGACGGGATCGAGGTCCTCCACGGCATCCGCGGCTGGAGCCCGGTCCCCGTCCTCGTACTTTCCGCCCGGAGCACGGGGGAGGAGAAGGTCGCCGCGCTCGACGCCGGAGCGTACGACTACGTGACCAAGCCCTTCGAGATGAACGAGCTGCTCGCCCGCATCCGGGCGGCGGCCCGACGGGGACGCCAGTCCGGGCCGCAGCCCGCGGCCGTCGTGGAGACGGGGGCGTTCACGGTCGACCTCGCCGCGGGCCAGGTGCGTCGCGACGGTGAGCCGGTGCGTCTGACGCCGACCGAGTTCCACGTCCTGGAGGTGCTGGCTCGCAACGTCGGTCGGCTGGTGCCGCGGGCACAGCTGCTGACCGACGTGTGGGGCCCGGGCTACGCGAACGAGCAGCACTACCTGCG
>JAFIHP010000045.1 GCA_017849335.1 Actinomycetales bacterium
CCGCGCGTGGTCTGGTCGAGCGGGACAGCGACGACGACGATGTCGGCCGTCGGCAGCACGGCGGGCAGGTCCGCGGACGCGGCGACCCCGTCGCGAGCGCTCCGCCCGACCAGGGTGACCGAGGTCTCGAACGGGAGCAGTCGGTCACGCACGGCGCGGCCCACTCCCCCGGCACCGACGACCACCACGACCCGGTCGGCCAGCGATGTCCGCGGCTCGTGGAGCCACGTCCCCGCGGGCATGGCCCGGGCGAAGTCGTCGATCCCCCGCAGCGACGCCAGGATGAGGCCCACGGCGAGCTCGGCGGTGCTCGCATCGTGGACTCCTGCCGCGTTGCACAGCGTGACCCCGGGCGGCAGGTACGCGACGGCGTTCTCGTATCCCGCGGTGAGCAGCTGCACCACCCGCAGCCGGGGCATCCGCCGCATGAGCGCAAGACCGTCGGCGCTGCCGAGGTACGGCGGCACGTACACCTCGACGTCCTCGAGCGGAGCGTGCGCGGGAGTGTCCGCGTAGTACGTCGCCGGGACGCTGCCCGCTCCCGCGAGGTAGTCCGGCATCAGGACCCGGCGGGCAGGCGGAACGCTCATCGGGCCATTCTCCACGTCGCGCGCGCCCCCAAGCTTCGTCGAGTGGTGAGGTGTGGCCCGGTGCGAGCGAAGCGAGCGGGCCACACCTCACCACTCGACGGCGGAACGGTCGGCTCGGCGGCCGCGCTACTCCGCGACGCCGAGGCGCTCCAGCAGGAGCGTGCGCACCTTCGCCGCGTCCGCCTGGCCGCGCGTCGCCTTCATCACCGCACCGACGATGGCACCTGCCGCCTGCACCTTGCCGCCGCGGATCTTCTCCGCGACGTCGGGCTGGGCCGCGAGCGCCTCGTCGATCGCCGCGAGCAGCGCGCTGTCGTCACTGACGACGGCGAGCCCGCGCGCAGCCACGACCTCGTCCACGCTGCCCTCCCCGGCAAGAACGCCGTCGAACACCTGACGGGCCAGCTTGTCGTTGATGCTGCCGTCGGCCAGCAGCTGCTCGACCCGCAGGATGTCGGCCGGGGTGACCGACAGGTCCGCCAGCTCGACGCCGCGCTCGTTGGCCGTGCGCAGCAGCTCGCCGGTCCACCACTTGCGCGCCGCAGCGGGTTCGACCCCGGCGGCGATCGTCTCCTCGACGAGGTCCAGGGCCGACGCGTTGACCAGCGTCTGGAACTCGTGGTCGCTGATCTGCCATTCCTCCCGCAGGCGCGCCCGCTTCACCGACGGCAGCTCGGGCAGCGTGCCCCGCAGCTCCTCCACCCACGACGTCGACGGGGCCACCGGCACCAGGTCGGGCTCCGGGAAGTAGCGGTAGTCCTCGGCCTGCTCCTTGGAGCGTCCGGACGTCGATCGGCCGGTGTCCTCGTGGAAGTGCCGGGTCTCCTGGACGACCCGGTCGCCGGCACGAAGCACCCCGGCCTGGCGCTCGATCTCCGAGTGCACCGCGCGCTCGACCGAGCGCAGCGAGTTGACGTTCTTCGTTTCGCTGCGCGTGCCCCACGGCTGGCCGGGACGGGCGAGGGACACGTTGACGTCGCAGCGCAGCGACCCCTCCTCCATCCGCACGTCCGACACCCCGAGCGCACGCATGAGGTCACGCAGCTCGGTGACGTAGGCCCGCGCCACCTGCGGTGCGAGGGCGCCGGTGCCGGTGATGGGCTTGGTGACGATCTCGATCAGCGGGATGCCCGCCCGGTTGTAGTCGACGAGCGAGTAGTCGGCGCCGTGGATACGTCCGGTCGCTCCCCCGGCATGCGTCAGCTTGCCGGTGTCCTCCTCCATGTGCACGCGCTCGATCTCGACCCGGAAGGTGCGCGGACCCTCGACGGTGTCGACCAGGACGTCGAGGTAGCCGTCGAAGCACAGGGGCTCGTCGTACTGGCTGACCTGGTAGTCCTTCGGCATGTCGGGGTAGAAGTAGTTCTTCCGGGCGAACCGGCACCACGAGGCGATCGAGCAGTGCAGCGCGAGACCCATGCGGATGGTCGACTCGACCGCCGCCCGGTTGACGACAGGCAGCGAGCCAGGAAGACCCAGGCACACCGGGCACGCGTGCGTGTTGGGCGCGCCGCCGGACGCCGTCGAGCAGGAGCAGAACATCTTCGACGCGGTACCGAGCTCGACGTGCGTCTCCAGCCCGAGCACCGGGTCGAACTCGGCGACGGCGTCGTCGAACGCCACGAGGTCGTGGGTCGCGGTCATAGTGCGGGTGCCTCCTCGACGAGCAGGTGACCCCATCGGTCGACCAGTGCTGACTCCAGCGCGGCACCGACGAGGTAGAGCCGGTCGTCGGCCATGGCCGGCGCGACGACCTGCAGCCCGACCGGCAGCCCGTCCTCGGGGGCCAGCCCGACCGGCAGCGACATCGCGCAGTTCCCGGCGAGGTTCACCGGGATCGTGGCGATGTCGTTGAGGTACATGGCGATCGGGTCGTCGACCTTGTCGCCGATCTTGAACGCCGTCGTGGGCGTCGTCGGTGAGACGAGGACGTCGACCTGCTCGAACGCGGCAGCGAAGTCCCGCGTGATGAGCGTCCGGACCTTCTGGGCCTGGCCGTAGTACGCGTCGTAGTAGCCGCTCGACAGCGCGTAGGTGCCGCTCATGATGCGGCGCTTGACCTCGGCCCCGAAGCCCGCGTCGCGGGTCAGGGCCATGACCTCCTCGACCGAGCGGCTGCCGTCGTCGCCGGCACGCAGGCCGTAGCGCATGCCGTCGAAGCGGGCGAGGTTGCTCGACGCCTCCGACGGCAGGATCAGGTAGTACGCACCCAGGGCGTACTCGAAGTGCGGGCAGCTGACCTCGACGACCTCGGCCCCCAGCGTGGTCAGGACCTCGACCGCCTCGTCGAACCGCTGCGAGACACCGGCCTGGAAGCCGTCACCGCGCAGCTCGCGCACCAGGCCGATACGCAGGCCGCGAACGTCGGCGCGGCGGGCCGCCGCGACCACGTCGGGCACCGGCGCGTCGATCGACGTGGAGTCGCGGGGGTCGTGCCCGGCGATCGCCGCGTGCAGCAGCGCCGTGTCGAGCACGGTCCGCGCGCACGGACCCGCCTGGTCCAGGCTGGATGCCAGGGCGATGAGCCCGTACCGCGAGACCCCGCCGTACGTCGGCTTGACGCCCACGGTCCCCGTGACCCCAGCCGGCTGGCGGATCGACCCGCCCGTGTCGGTACCGATCGCCAGCGGTGCCTCGAACGCCGCCAGCGCCGCAGCCGACCCGCCACCGGACCCGCCCGGGATGCGCTCGAGATCCCACGGGTTGCGGGTCGGGCCGTACGCGGAGTGCTCGGTCGACGAACCCATGGCGAACGCGTCCATGTGGGTCTTGCCGAGGACGACGACGTCGGCGGCCCGCGGC
>JAFIHP010000046.1 GCA_017849335.1 Actinomycetales bacterium
CGGCCGGGTCGACGACCCGGCCGCCCCACAGGACGTTGTCGAGCACGACCATGCCCCCGTCGCGCAGCAGGCGCTTGGCCTGCGCGAGGACGGCGGGGTACTCGGCCTTGTCCCCGTCCACGACGACCATGTCGTACGCCGCGTCCGAGAGTCGTGGCAGCACCTCCAGCGCACGGCCGGCGATGAGACGGGCGCGCGTGTGGTCGTAGCCCAGCGCGGTGAACGTCTCGCGCGCCACCCGCTGGTGCTCGGCCTCGACGTCGATGCTGGTGAGGACCCCGCCCGTGGCCATGCCTCCCAGCAGCGCCGCGCCGGAGACGCCGGTGCCGGTGCCGATCTCGACCACCGCCTGCGCCCGCGTCACGGAGGCCAGCAGGCGCAGGAGCGCGGCGGTCGGCCGGCTGATGGTCGTGCATCCCAGGTCCGCAGCGCGGGCGCGTGCCTCGCGCACCGCGTGCTCCTCCTCGGGCCACTGGTCGACGAAGGCCCAGGCCGGTGCGGACAGGGCGTCGCTCTCGGGCGCGGGACTGGTGATGGCGCACCTCCGGGTGTGCGGTCGCCGGCTGCGACGACCTGGCGCCGACGAGCGGCGCAGGAGCCGGTCGGGGCGACGGAGGCCCCAGCGGCGAACCGCCACGGTGGCGGCTCAAGCGCGCAGCCTAGTCAACTACCCTCCTGCTGTGGCGGGCCAACCGGCGCCCGGACGTGAAAGAGGGCGGTCATGACGGATCCGACGGGCCCGGACGAGCCGTCGCCGGCGGCGCCGGACTCCGTGGCGCCGGACTCGGTAGCCCCCGACTCGGTGGCCCCCGTCCTGCCCGAGCCCCTCCCGGCGGCGCCGGGGACGGTCACGGTGGTCCGGCGAGGTCCGGGCCTGCTGGGAACGGTGGGCGTGGCCGCCGTCGTCGCCCTCATCGTCGGCGCGTTCGCCGGCCTGGCCGGCTACGCGGTCGGCCAGAGCGTCGACCGGACCACGACGACGACCTCGGCCGCCGCGCCCGCGACGACCCACCGGCCCGTCGGCATGGTCGCCCCGGCCGCCGACATCGCCGACATCGCGAAGGCCACGCTGCCGTCGGTCGTCTCGATCCTCGCCGAGGGAGCCGATCAGGCCGGCAGCGGCTCGGGCTTCGTCATCCGGCCGAACGGCTACATCCTCACGAACAACCACGTGGTCGACCTCGCGGCCGGCGGAGGCGACCTGACCGTTGTCTTCAGTGACGGCTCGCGGGCACCGGGCACCGTCGTCGGCACGAGCCCGTCGTACGACCTGGCCGTCGTCAAGGTCGACCGCACGGACCTGCCGGTCGTCACCATGGGCGACTCCGGCGACGTACAGGTCGGCGACGTCGCGATCGCGATCGGTGCGCCGCTCGGCCTCGACGGCACCGTGACGTCGGGGATCGTCAGCGCCCTCGACCGGCCGGTCCGGGCCGGCGACAGCGGCGACGTGTCGTACATCAACGCGATCCAGACCGACGCCGCGATCAACCCGGGCAACTCCGGCGGCCCGCTGCTCGACGCCTCCGGGCAGGTCATCGGCATCAACTCCGCGATCGCGAGCCTGGCGTCCGGCGCCGGCAGCGAGGTGGGCAACATCGGTCTCGGCTTCGCGATCCCGACGAACTCCGCGCGTCGCATCGCCGACGAGCTCATCGCGAGCGGCACGTCCCGCACGCCGGTGATGGGGGTCCAGCTGGACATGGCCTTCGGCGGGCCGGGTGCGCGCGTGGAGTCGATCACGTCCGACAGCGGTGCCCAGGACGCGGGGCTGCGGGCGGGCGACGTGATCACCTCGGTCGACGACCGCGCCATCGACGACGCAACGGAGCTGGTCGTGGCGGTCCGCAGCTACAGCCCGGGGGACACCATCGAGGTCGGCTTCCAGCGCGAGGGTCGGTCCCGTACCGTCGAGCTCGTGCTCGGCGACGACAGCGGCGGGCGGTAGCGGTGTTCGACATCGGGATCGGCGAGATCATCGTGATCGCCGTGGTCGCGCTGCTCATCTTCGGCCCGGACCGGCTCCCGCGCGCCGCGGCCGACGCGGCCCGCTGGGTGAAGCAGTTGCGCGAGATGGCCTCGGGGGCGCGCAAGGACCTTGCCGACTCGGCGGGACTGGACCTCTCCGACGCGATGGACACCGTCCGGTCGCTGCAGGACCTCCACCCGCGTCGGCTGGCGGCCGGTCTCCTCGACGACGACGCAGAGGCGAAGAAGAAGCCCGCCGCCGGCTCGCCGCCTGCTGCCGGGCCCACGCCGCCGAAGCCCGAGACGCCCGCCTACGACCCGGACGCCACGTAACGCCGCTCGCCGGTGACGGCGTCGGTCAGCGCCGGGTCGGCGCCAGGCCGAGCGACACGCCCGCGAGGCCGCGCGGGCGCCGGCCCAGGCGCTCGGCGATCGACGTCAGCACCTGAGCCGCCGGGGCGTCGGGTGTCGACAGGACCAGCGGCTCCCCGGCGTCGCCACCGGACCGCAAGCGCGGGTCGAAGGGGATCTGGCCCAGGAGCGGCACCG
This sequence comes from Actinomycetales bacterium, assembly GCA_017849335.1. Taxonomy (GTDB): domain Bacteria; phylum Actinomycetota; class Actinomycetes; order S36-B12; family S36-B12; genus UBA10649. The sequence continues at coordinate 2,518 of JAFIHP010000046.1, forward strand.
ACGCGCCGAGCTGCTGGGAGAGGGTCTCGGCGACGACGGACCCGCCGCCGATGCCGAACAGGTCCAGCGGCTCACCGCAGTGCGGGCAGGGGAACGAGCTCATGTTCTCGATCACGCCGGCGACCTGCTGGTGCGTGAGGGAGGCGAGGGTGCCGGCACGCAGCGCAACCTCCGCGGCGGCGTGCTGGGGGGTCGTGACCAGGACGATCTCGGCGCCCGGGAGCAGCTGCGCCGTGGACATGGCGACGTCGCCGGTGCCCGGCGGGAGGTCGAGCAGCAGCACGTCCAGGTCGCCGCACCACACGTCGGTGAGGAAGGAGTTGATGTAGCGGTGGAGCATCGGCCCCCGGAACGCGACGGGCTCGGCCGACCCGCCCGGCTTGAACGGCAGGATCGAGATGACCCGGACGCCCTTGGCTTGCGGAGGCATGATCATGTCGTCGACCCGGTGGGGGGCGTCGGTCACGCCGAGCATCCGCGGGATCGAGTGGCCGTAGATGTCGGCGTCGAGCAGGCCGACCGTCAGGCCCATCCGGGCCATTGCGACGGCGAGGTCGGTGGCGACCGACGACTTGCCGACGCCGCCCTTGCCGGAGGTGATCCCGTACACCCGGGTGAGCGACCCGGGCCGGTTGAACGGCACCTCGCGCTCCTCCCCGCCGCCGCGCAGCGAGGCGCGCATGGCGGCGCGCTGCTCGTCGCTCATGACGTCGAGCTCGACGCGCACCGCGGTGACGTCCGCGACCGCGCTGACCGCCGCGGCGACCCGGTCCGTGAGCGACTCGCGCATCGGGCACGACGACACCGTCAGGTAGATGCCGACGTCGACCGAGCCGTCCGGGCGGACGTCGACCGACTTGAGCATGCCGAGGTCGGTGATCGGCCGGTTGATCTCGGGGTCGTTGACCGTGGCGAGCGAGGCGTTGATCGCGTCGAGCGAGGGGACGGGCATGAACGTGACCCTATGCGGCGTTCCCGGACCCGAGACGGGCGGACGGCCCGCCCCCCCGGTGTTGAGGTTGGTGGCGGTCCGAGGTGGTCGGAACCGCCACCAACCTCAACACCCGCGGGGTGCTAGACCGGGTCGTCGTGACCGAGCTCGGACAGCCGCTCGACGCTGCGCTCCACGCGTCGCAGCGACTTGCGCTGGACCTTGCGCTGCTCGGTCGCGTGCCGGTCCAGGGCCGTGATGATGTCGTCGACCTGGTCCCGCAGCTCGCTGCGGACGTAGTCGCGCGTCGCGACGTCGCCGAGGGCCTGCCGCAACGCGGCGATCTCGCGGGCCAGGTAGTCCGAGTCCGCCAGGAGCCGCTCGGTGCGGGCCCGGTCCTCCTGGAACTGCACGCGGTCGCGGTCGGCCTGCCGGTTCTGGGCGAGCAGGATCAGGGGAGCGGCGTACGACGCCTGCAACGAGAGCAGCAGCGTCAGGAAGATGAACGGGAACGGGTCCGGCGCCCCGTCCGAGAGCGCGAGGTTCAGCCCGACCCAGATGACGATCGCGATCGTCATCCACATGATGAAGGCCCACGAGCCGATGTGGCGCGCGACGTTCTCCGACACCCGTCCGAACCGCTCGGTGTCGACCGACGGCCGCAGGGAACGGCCAGGGGTGCGCGGGGTGTCGATCCCGTCGCGCCGGCCGCGCCGCTCAGCCACCGGACGCTCCGGCGGCGGCCTCGGCGTCGGTGTCGCGCCAGTCCTCGGGGAGCATGTGGTCGATCACGTCGTCGACCGTGACCGCGCCGATGAGGTGGCCGTTCTCGTCCACGACGGGCAGGGCGACGAGGTTGTACGCGGCGAAGTAGCGCGTGACGACGTCGAGGGGCGTCTGCGGACCGACCGGGACGAGGTTGGTGTCGACGAGCGCGGAGACGAGAGTGGCGGGCGGCTCGCGCAGCAGCTGCTGGAAGTGGCACGTGCCCAGGTAGCGGCCGGTCGGCGTCTCCGTCGGTGGCCGGGTCACGTAGACCTGCGACGCCAGCGCGGGCGACAGGTCCGGGTTGCGGATCCGGGCGAGGGCGTCGGCGACGGTGGCGTCCGGCGGCAGCACGATCGGCTCGGTCGTCATCATGCCGCCCGCGGACAGGTCGTCGTAGGAGAGCAGCCGGCGGATGTCGTCGGCCTCGTCGGGCTCCATCCGGCCGAGCAGGTCCGCCGCCTGCTCGGGCGGCAGCTCGCCGAGGAGGTCGGCGGCGTCGTCGGGGTCCATCTCCTCCAGGACGTCGGCCGCGCGCTCGGCCTCCAGCGTCTGGACGATCTCGACGCGCTCGTCCTCGGGCAGCTCCTCCAGGACGTCGGCGAGCCGCTCGTCCTCCAGGTGCCGTGCGACCTCGATCCGGCGCTTGGCCGGCAGGTCCTGCAGGACCTGGGCGACGTCCGCGGCCCGCATCGTGTCCATCCGGGAGAGCAGCTGCTCGGCCGGCTGGTTGACCACCGGCAGCGACAGCCCGGTCACGTCCTCCCAGTCGACGACCATCGTCGACCCGCGCCGGCGCAGGCCGCCTCCGCCGGGCTTGCGCACGAACAGCTGGGTGACCACCCAGTCGCGCGACGCGGACCGCTCGACGGCCATGTCGAGGACCGAGACGCGCTCACCGGTCTCGGTGAGGTCGACCGTGCGGTCGAGCAGCTCGGCGATCACCAGCGTCTCGTTGCTGCGCTTCTCGAAGCGTCGCAGGTTCACCGTGCCGGTGACGATGACCTGGCCGGCGTCGATGGCCGTCACCTTGGTCATCGGGACGAAGATCCGACGGCGCGGCTGGACCTCGACGACCAGCCCGGTGAGTCGGGGCGGGTTCGCGCCGATGCGCAGCACGACGATCGCGTCGCGTACCTTGCCGACCGGGTCGCCGTTCGGGTCGAAGACACGGATGCCCGCCAGGCGCGCGAGGAAGACGCGCGAAGCGGCACCGGTCGTCACGTCGGAAGGCTACCCCCGACGAGGGAGGGCCACCGGCCATGGCGGGTGCGGGGGTGAGCGGGGCGGCGCCGTTGCGGCGTCCGCCGGCGCGCGACCTCGTGTGGCTGGGCGTCGCCGTCGCGTTCATCTCGTCGTCGGCGCCCATCATCGCCGCGGCAGCCGCGCCCGCCCTGGCGATCGCCTTCTGGCGCTGCTTCCTCGGCTCGGCGGTCACGTCTCCCTGGGTGCTGCTGCGCCGACGGGAGGAGCTGCGGCGCATCGGCCGGCGCGAGTGGGGGCTCGTGGCGCTGGCCGGGGTGTTCCTCGGCCTGCACTTCGCGACGTGGATCCCGTCGGTCCGGCTGACGACCGTGGCGTCGTCGACGGCCCTCGTCGCGACGCAGCCCGTGTGGGCCGCGCTGATCGCGGCACGGCGAGGGGCGCGGCTTCCGCGCTCGGCGTGGTCGGGCATCGTCATCGCGCTCGTCGGCGTCGTCCTGCTGACCGGTATCGACGTGTCCGTCGACCCGCAGCACCTCGTCGGCGACCTGCTCGCCCTGCTCGGCGCGGTGCTCGCCGCCGCCTACGTGAGCGTCGCCGAGAGCGCTCGGCGGACGGTCTCGACCAGCGTGCTGACGACCGGGCTGTACGCGACGGCCGCCGTCCTCCTGCTCGGTCTGTGCCTCGTGGCCCGCGAGCCCTTGGCGGGGTACTCCGTGCAGACCTGGGGGCTGATCCTGCTGCTGACCGCCGGTGCGCAGCTGCTGGGGCACAGCCTCATCAACAAGGTGCTGGCGACGACGTCGGCGACCGTCGTGTCGCTGGCGATCCTGCTCGAGGTGCCGGGCGCGGTGCTGATCGCGGCGGTGGCGCTGCACCAGTGGCCGCCGGTCGCGATCTGGCCGGCCGTCGCGCTGATGGCGGCCGGCATCGTCGTCGTCATCCGGGCCGGCTCCCGGTCGACGGTGACCGAGTCACCCCCGGTCTAGCCACCCGCCACCCCCAGTTCGGGGCTACCCTCCGGCCCATGCCAGTCCTCGCCGTGGACCAAGGGACGTCGGGCACGAAGGCGGTCGTCGTCGACGGCGACGGCGCGGTGCTGGCCCTCGCCGAGGTGCCGGTCACGCCGCGGTACCTCTCGGACGGTCGCGTCGAGCAGGACCCGATGCAGTTGTGGGACTCGGTACTGGCCGCCGGCCGGCAGGCCGTCGAGCGGGCAGGCGTGCCGATCGACGCGGTCGGCCTGGCGAACCAGGGCGAGACCGTGCTCGCGTGGGACGACGCCGACGGCACGCCGCTGAGCCCGGCCCTGGTCTGGCAGGACCGCCGCGCCGCCCTGCTGTGCCAGCGGCTCGCCGGCGAGGCACCGTGGATCGCGGAACGGACCGGACTCGCGCTCGACCCGTACTTCTCGGCGCCGAAGATGGCCTGGCTGCGCGAGTCCGGGGTCACCGGCGGCGTCGTGACCACCACGGACACCTGGCTCGTGCACCAGCTGACCGGGGCGTTCGTCGGCGACGTGACGACCGCCAGCCGATCCCTCCTGCTCGACCTGGACGACGTGGCGTGGGACCCCGAGCTGCTCGCGGTGTTCGGTCTCGCCGACGAGCGAATGCCCCGGCTGGTGGACTGCGACGAGGTCGTCGGCTCGACGTCCGCGTTCGGGAGGGAGGTACCGGTCGGCGGACTGATCGTGGACCAGCAGGCGGCGCTGCTCGCCGAGGGCTGCCTGACACCGGGCAGCGCCAAGTGCACGTACGGCACCGGCGCGTTCTGCCTCGCCAACACCGGCGACGTCGCCGTCCGGTCGCGCAGCGGCCTGGCGTCCTCGGTCGCCTGGCGGGTCCGGGGCGCGATGGCGTACTGCCTGGACGGACAGGTCTACACCGTCGCGTCCGCGGTGCGCTGGCTCGTCGAGCTGGGCCTGCTCGACGACGCCCGCCACCTGGACGAGGCGTGCGGCGACGACTCCCACGGTGCACGCTTCGTGCCGGCGCTGGCCGGCCTCGCCGCGCCGTGGTGGCGCGCCGACGCCCGTGGGGCGTTCGTGGGACTGGGCCTGGACACCGACCGCGGGGCGCTGGTGCGGGCGGTGGTGGAGGGCGTCGCCGCCCAGGTGGCCGCCCTGGTCGAGGCGGTCGATGCCGACCTGGGCCGGCCGCTGGACGTCCTCCGCGTGGACGGCGGGCTCACCCGATCGGCGGCGCTCATGCAGGCGCAGGCCGACCTCCTACAGCGGCCCGTCGAGGTCTACGCCTCGCCGCACGCCACCGCACTCGGTGCCGCGGCGCTGGCGCAGCTGGCCGCCGACCCGGGGGCGTCCCTGGCCGATGTCGCCTGGCCGTGGACCCCCGCCGCCGTCTACGAGCCCCGCTGGTCCGCCGACCGGGCGGAGCTGTTCCGGGCCCGCTGGCTCGACGCCGTCGATGCGGTCGTCGCCACCGCGGACGGCCGGCGATGACCGCGGTGCTGCCCGTCCGTGCCGACGTGGTGGTGGTCGGCGGCGGCGTCGTGGGGTGCGCCGTGGCGCGCGAGCTGGCGGGCCACGAGATCGACGGCCGGCCGCTGGACGTGGTCGTCGTCGAGGCGCGCGGCGACGTCGGCGACGGCACGAGCAAGGCGAACACGGCCATCCTGCACACGGGTTTCGACGCGACGCCGGGCACGCTCGAGGCACGTCTGGTCGCGCGTGGTTACGAGCTGCTCGGTGCGTACGCCGCGGAGGTGGGCATCCCGGTCGAGCGCACCGGCGCGATCCTCGTGGCATGGTCGGCGGACGAGCTGGCTGCGCTGCCGAGCCTGCTGTCCAAGGCGCAGGCGAACGGCTACGCGGACGCGCGCCTCGTCGAGGCGGACGAGGTCTACGCCGCCGTGCCGGCGCTGGGCGCCGGGGCTCTCGGCGGCCTGGCGGTCCCCGGCGAGTCGATCATCTGCCCGTGGACGACGACCCTCGCGTTCGCGACCGAGGCGCTGGGGCGAGGGGCGCGTCTGGTCCGGGACACGCGCGTCGTCGATGTGCGCCCGGGGCCGGTCGACACCGAGGTCGTCACGACCGCCGGTCGCATCCGGACGACGTGGGTCGTCAACGCGGCCGGCCTCGGCGGCGACGAGCTGGACCGGATGCTCGGCCACGATCGGTTCACCGTGGTGCCGCGCCGCGGGGAGCTGCTCGTGTTCGACAAGCTCGCGCGCCCCCTCGTCGACGTCATCGTCCTGCCGGTGCCGACGGCCAAGGGCAAGGGCGTGCTCGTGAGCCCCACGGTCTTCGGCAACGTGATGCTCGGCCCGACCGCGGAGGAGGTGCCCGACCGCGGGGACACCTCCACGTCCGACGCCGGGTTCGCGTTCCTGCTCGGCCACGGCCGCCGCCTGCTTCCGGCGCTGCTGGACGTGGACGTGACGGCCGCCTACGCCGGCCTCCGGGCGGCGACGGAGCACGCGGACTACGTCGTCGACGTCGATGCCGGACAGCGCTACGTCCTGCTCGGCGGAATCCGGTCGACCGGGCTCACGGCGTCGATGGCCCTGGCCGAGCACACCGTGCGCCTCCTGCGCGAGGCCGGCGCGGACCTGCGCCCGCGCCCTGTGCTGCCGCCGCCTGCGCGCATGCCGAACATCGGCGAGGCCTTCGTGCGCCCGTACCAGGACGCCGAGCGCATCGCCCAGGACCCGGCCTACGGGCGGATCGTCTGCTTCTGCGAGCGGGTGACGCGCGGGGAGATCCGCGACGCGCTGGCCGGACCGGTGCCACCGGCCGACCTCGACGGACTGCGACGGCGGACCCGGGCGATGATGGGCCGCTGCCAGGGCTTCGCCTGCGGGGCCGAGATCACCTCCCTGCTGGAGGCCGGTCATGCCTGAGCCCCGCATCGACGCGTGCGACGTCCTCGTCGTGGGCGGCGGCCCGGCCGGCCTCAGCGCGGCGGTGGCGCTGCGCAGCGCCGGGGTGGAGCGGGTCGTCGTGGCCGAGCGGGAGGTCGTGGCGGGCGGCGTGCCGCGGCACTGCGCGCATCCCGGCTTCGGCCTGCGTGACCGTCGCCGGGCGTGGTCCGGACCCACCTACGCGCGCCGTCTGGTCGAGGATGCGCTGTCGGCGGGAGTGGACCTGCGGACCGGCACGATGGTGACGGACTGGGCTGCCAGGGACGAGGACGCGGGGGGCGGAGCGCCCGGCCTTGCGGTGCCCGACGCCTGGGTCACGAGCCCGCTGGGGCGCGCCCGTGTCGTGCCGCGGGCCGTGGTCCTGGCGACCGGTGCACGCGAGCGCCCACGGGCCGCGCGCATGATCGCCGGCGACCGGCCGGACGGGGTCTACACGACCGGCCAGCTGCAGGCGATGGTCCACCTGCACGGCCGGGCGGTCGGTTCTCGGGCGGTCGTCGTGGGCTCGGCACCGGTCGCCTGGTCGGCCGTGCTGACCTTGCGTGAGGCGGGCTGCCGGGCGGTCGCGATGGTGACGGACGGGCCGGCCGCGGACATCCCGGCTCCCGCGGCGGTCGCGGCCCAGGCCGCGCTCGGCGTTCCCGTCGTGCGTCGGTCCCACGTCGTCCGCATCGTCGGTCGGCAGCGCGTCCGCGCTGTGGAGGTCCGGCATCTCGACACCGGCGCGGTTGCGACGATCGACTGCGACACGGTCGTCCTCACCGCGGACTGGACGCCGGAGAGCGAGCTGTCCGCCCGGCTGGGGCTGGAGGTGGCTGACGGCTTCGCCGGTCCGCGGGTCGACGCGGCACTGCGCACCAGTCGACCGGGCGTCTTCGCGGTGGGCAACCTCCTGCATCCGGTCGACACCGCCGACGTCGCCGCACTCGACGGCCGGCACGTCGCCCGCGCCGTCGCCGGCTGGCTGTCCGACGAGCGCGACCGGCCGGTGGCCACGCGCGTCCGGCCGGGGTGGCCGTTCGCGTGGGTGGCGCCGGGCCTGCTCGCCGCCGGAGCCGGGGTGTCCGCCAACGGACGCCTGCTGGCCTGGCCGACACAACGTGTCCGGACCCCGCGCGTGCGGGTCGAGCAGGACGGGGTCGTCGTCGCGGAACGCACGTTGCGGTGGCCGACGGCTCCGGGCCGCGCCTACCGGATGCCGTGGTCGCTCCTGGACGCCTGCGACCCGGCGGGCGGCGACATCGTCGTGGGCCTGCGGGAGTAGGGGGACCGGGCATGGGACGCGAGGCACGGGCGACGGTCGAGCTCGACGGGACGTGGACGACGGTGTCCCTGCACCTGGACGGACAGGCCCTGGACCTGCGCGGCGGAGTGCGACGGCGTGTCCGCCGGGACGACATCCGGGCAGCCACGCTCGACGGATCGATCGTGCGGGTCAGTACCTCGGACGGCGATCTCCTGCTCGACCTGGGCACGGACGCGGCGGCCTGGGCGAAGGCGCTCATGACCGCGCCGCCGTCACTCGCCGCCAAGCTCGGCGTCCGAGCGGGCATGACGGTCGCGCTCGTGGGCGAGCCACCCGGGCCCGTTCGCGACGCCGTCGGGCCGTCGGCGGCCGGGTCGGACACCCCGCTCGCCGCGGCGGACCTCGTCGTCGCGACGGTGCCGTCGGACGAGGTGCTGGCCGGCCTCGTCGAGGTGCTCGACGACGTGACCTGTCCCGTGTGGGTCGTGCACGGCAAAGGGGCGTCTGCCACACCCGGGGCCGGTAGCGTCCGCGAGGTCATGCGCGCGGCGGGATACCGCGACACGAAGGTCACGGCCGTGTCGGACGAGTGGTCGGCGACGCGATACAGCACGTAGGCGGATCCGCGCGGAGGTCGTCCGGCCGGGGCGGCAGCGGGCCCATCTCTTCGATCGGCGGCACGGTGATTCGCTGAACGTGCGTCGGGCGTGCGCACCGACGCGGGGAACGTGTGCGGCGTTCGTGGTGCAGCTGTCAGCTCGCCCGCTTCACCCGCGTGGGCACCGCCGACCCCTGGCGCCGGGCGCACCACCGTCGCTCCTGCTCACTCAAGCCGCCCCAGACTCCTGCGACCTGTCCGCTGTCGAGCGCCCACTGCAGGCAGTCGGTCACGACGGGACAGCCCGAGCACACCGCCTTCGCCCGCTCGACCTCCTGCCAGATCGGTGCGGTGGCACCGGTCGGGAAGAACATCTCGGGGTCGTGGTCCAGGCACGCTGCCTGATGTCTCCAGTCCATGGAGCCCTCCTCGGTCGGCTCGACCGTACGAAGGGTGTGTGACCTCGGTGTTTCGTGTAAGCGATTGCTGTGTTTCGGCGGACGGGAAGCGGTCATCCAGGGCACGGTCACGTCAGTTCCGGGACCGCCGCTGGAACCAGGAACGGCGGCGCCCTTCACGTAACTGGATTCCGTGCAAAGAAACCGCCGCGATGGTGCACGCGGCCCCGAGGGAGGGTGCGCGCGTGATCGTCGTCACCGGGTCCAGGCTCGGTTCGGCATTGCGACCGCCGCGCTCTCGACGGCGCTGTGGGTCGCGACCTCGATGCCGGATGCGTCGGCCGGCTGGGACCGGACTACGAGTAGTCGTAGAAGCCGCGGCCGGACTTGCGGCCGAGCATGCCCGCCTCGACGTGGCGCTTGAGCAGCGCCGGCGGGGCGAACCGCAGCTCGAGGTGCTCGGCGTACAGGCTCTGCGCGACCAGGAGCATCGTGTCCAGGCCGATCATGTCGCACAGCCGCAGCGGGCCCATCGGCATGCCGCAGCCGCCGACCATGCCCTCGTCGATGTCCTCCGCGCTCGCCACGCCGTTCTCCAGGGACCGGATGGCGTCCAGCAGGTACGGCACGAGCAGCGCGTTCACGACGAAGCCGGACCGGTCCTTCGCGCGGATCACCTTCTTGCCGAGGACGTCGGCACAGAACGCGTGGGTGCGGTCCGCGACGTCGGGGTCGGTCTGGATCGCCGCGACCACCTCGACGAGCGGCATGACCGGAACGGGGTTGAAGTAGTGGGTGCCGAGCACGCGGCCGGGGTGGGCGCTCGCGGCAGCGATCTGGGCGACCGGGATCGACGACGTGTTCGTGGCGATGATCGCGTCCGGCGCGAGGATCTCGTCGAGCTGGCGCACGAGCGCCGCCTTGTCCTCGATGGTCTCGCGGATCGCCTCGGTGACGAACTCGCGGTCGGCGAGGTCGGCCAGGTCGGTCGACCAGCGGATGCGGGCGGAGATCGCGTCCGCCGGCTCGGACAGCTTGCCGGCCGCCTCCGCCTTGGCCAGGGACGCCGCCATCCGCGCCTTGGCCTTGTCCAGAGCGTCGGCGAAGGCGTCGACGACGACGACGTCGCACCCCGCCTTCGCCCCGACCTCGGCGATGCCGGCGCCCATCACGCCGCAGCCGACGACACCCAGACGATTCATGTGCGTGTGATCCACTCTCTCGTGTTGAACGCGCGCCGTTCGGCGCGCCGGCTCAGAAGTCCCCGGCGTTGGCGCGCAGGGCCCGAAGCACGGAGCGCAACTGCGACGTCTGGTGCTCGGTGATCCCGAGCTGCTCGAAGACCTGGCCGTTCAGCGCGGCCGTCGCCTGGAGCGCTCGAGCACGTCCGGACTCGGTGATCGACGCGAGCACCGCGCGGCGGTCGGTCGGGTGCGGCAGCCGCTCGACGAAGCCCTGGCCCTCCAGCCGGTCGATGGCGCTGGTCACGCTCGTCGGATGCACCTGCAGGAGCGTGCCCATGCGCGTCATCGGCAGGGCGCCCCTCTTGGTGAAGGACAAGAGCGTGAGGATCTCGTAGCGGGCGAAGGTCAGGTCGAGCGGGCGGAGCACTGTGTCGATGCGCTGGAGGACGATCTGCTGAGCGCGCACGATCGACGTCACCGCCGCCATCCCGTCGGCGGCTTCGCCCCAGCCGTGCGCGATCCACTGCCGACGCGCTTCTTCGATGGGGTCGCTTTCGAGCGTGCGGCCGATCGTCAAGAGGTCCTCCCATTGCGATGTGCAATGCCTCGTCAGACGTTGCGCCGGTACTGGCCGCCGACCTCGAAGAAGGCCGACGTGATCTGACCGAGCGAGCATACTCGGACGGCATCCATTAGGGCGGCAAACGTATTGCCGCCCGACATTGCGACGTCCTTGAGATATGCGAGGGCGGGCTCGGCCTCGTCGCGGTGCGCGGCGTGGAACTCGGCCAGCCGCTCGACCTGGGACCGCTTCTCCTCCTCGCTGGCGCGCGCCAACTCGACCGTGAGCGCCCCGCCCGTGGAGGCGTCCGGGTTGAGGAACGTGTTGACGCCGATGATCGGCAGCGACCCGTCGTGCTTCTTGTGCTCGTACAGCATCGACTCGTCCTGGATCCGGCCGCGCTGGTAGCCGGTCTCCATCGCCCCGAGCACGCCGCCGCGGTCGGAGATCCGCTCGAACTCGACGAGCACGGCCTCCTCGACGAGGTCGGTCAGCTCGTCGACGATGTAGGAGCCCTGCAGCGGGTTCTCGTTCTTCGCCAGGCCCCACTCCTGGTCGATGATCATCTGGATGGCCAGGGCACGACGGACCGACTGGGCGCTCGGCGTCGTGATCGCCTCGTCGTAGGCGTTCGTGTGCAGCGAGTTGCAGTTGTCGTAGATCGCGCACAGGGCCTGCAGCGTCGTGCGGATGTCGTTGAAGTCCATCTCCTGCGTGTGCAGCGACCGACCGGACGTCTGGATGTGGTACTTCAGCTTCTGGCTGCGCTCGTCCGCGCCGTAGCGCTCGCGCATCGCGATGGCCCAGATCCGCCGGGCGACGCGGCCGAGGACGGTGTACTCGGCGTCGATGCCGTTGGAGAAGAAGAACGAGAAGTTCGGCGCGAAGTCGTCGACGGCCATGCCGCGGGCGAGGTATGTCTCGACGTAGGTGAAGCCGTTGGCGAGGGTGAACGCGAGCTGGGAGATGGGGTTCGCGCCCGCCTCGGCGATGTGGTAGCCCGAGATCGGCACGGAGTAGAAGTTGCGCACCCGGTTGTCGATGAAGAACTGCTGGACGTCGCCCATGCAGCGCAGGGCGAACTCCGTCGAGAAGATGCAGGTGTTCTGGCCCTGGTCCTCCTTGAGGATGTCCGCCTGGACCGTCCCGCGCACGTTCGCCAGCACCCAGGCGCGGATGTCGGCAGCCTCCTCCGGGGTGGGCTCGCGACCCTCGGCCGCCCGGAACGCGTCGAGCCGCTGGTCGATCGCCGTGTTCATGAACATGGCCAGGATCGTCGGCGCCGGACCGTTGATCGTCATCGAGACCGATGTCGTCGGGTCGCACAGGTCGAAGCCGTCGTACAGCGCCTTCATGTCGTCGAGCGTCGCGATCGAGACGCCGGACGTGCCGACCTTGCCGTAGACGTCCGGCTGCTCGTTCGGGTCGCGCCCGTACAGCGTCACGGAGTCGAACGCGGTCGACAGGCGCGTCGCGGGCTGGCCGGACGCCAGGAGGTGGAAGCGGCGGTTGGTCCGGAACGGGTCGCCCTCGCCCGCGAACATGCGGGCCGGGGCCTCGCCCTCGCGCTTGAAGCCGAACACGCCTGCCGTGAACGGGAACGACCCGGGCAGGTTCTCCTCGCGCAGGTAGCGGACCAGCTCCCCGGAGTCCTCGGTGCGCGGCAGCGCGACGCGGGGGATACGCGAGCCGGAGAGCGTGGTGGGCCACAGCTGCGTGTGCAGCTCGCGGTCGCGGACGGTGACGACGAGCTCGTCCTGCGCGTAGGACGAGCGGATGTCCGGCCACTCGTCGAGCGCTTGCCGGACGTCGGTCCGCACATCGGCCTCGCATGCGGCCAGCAGGGTCTGGACGGCGGACACCTCGGCGCCGGCGTCCCCGAGCAGCGCGGCCGTGGCCCGGACCTGCTGGACGCGTCGGGCCGCGTGTGCCTGCTGGGCCGTCGTCCGGTGGTAGCCACGGACGGTCTCCGCGATCTCGGCGAGGTAGCGGCTGCGGGCCGGCGGGACGATGGTCGTCAGCCCGGTCGGCTGCCGCGTGGACACGGCCGGGAGGACCCCTCCGGCGACCGGAAGTCCGCGTTCGACGAGCAGCCCGCGCAGGTACTGGTACAGCGCGGTGACCCCGTCGTCGGCGAACCGTGCGGCCGAGGTGCCGAAGACCGGCATGTCCTCCCACGTGGAGCTGAACGCCTCGCGGTTGCGGACGAGCTGGCGTGCGACGTCGCGTCGGGCGTCCTCGGCCCCGCGCCGCTCGAACTTGTTGATCGCCACCGCGTCGGCGAAGTCGAGCATGTCGATCTTCTCCAGCTGCGACGCGGCGCCGAACTCCGGTGTC